>CAJBLH010000001.1 GCA_903953895.1 uncultured Desulfobacteraceae bacterium
AAAATTGCGTTTTTTTGTGATTAAATTCTGAATGTTGTTTTTTTAATATAATTCGACTCTCTTTTAGCAAAAATAAACGGTCATACCCTGGGTAGCGAGATAGACTAGCTCGCAAATATGGGGTTTTCGTTCAGACACTAGGTAGACTGGGCTTTGTGCATCAGGGCATCCAAATCCGGATAGCCATTCTGGGGGTTGATTGCCACAATGTCATAACCAGATATGCCTCTCTGATAAGAGACATGTGTAACATCCGGAAAACGATTTTTGAACTGAAGCAATGGGTGCCCCAGGATATTCTCGATACGCCGGGTGATAGGGCGGGCGCCATAAGGTGAACCGGAGGTTGATAGGGCGATTTCTGCCAGCAACTCCGGATCGCCTGACACCAGCTCCAACTCATATGAACGGGCGATTTTTTGCATTTCAGCTATAACAATACGGAATACAGCATCCGGCGTCAGGGGGTTGTAAACAAAAAACCGGTTGAACCGGCCGCATATTTCTGGTGCAATGTCTGCCCGGGTAAGGACGTCTCGTATTTCATTCTGAAAAGCAATATCTCCGGTATCTCTGCCTGAACATCTGTATGATGATTTCAGGTCCACCAATTCTTTCCTCTGCGCGTTGGATGTAAAGCAGATGATACATTGTCTAAAATCGCCTTCTCCTTTGCTCCAGGACAATACGCCTTCTTCGAGCAACTGCATGAGGGTTTTCAAGATTGAGGGATGCGCTTTCTCAATCTCGTCAAAAACGATCACGAGACGTTTCGACCGTTCCAGCGCAGCAAATATTTTGGGTGTCTCCTGACTGCCTTGATATCCGGAAGAACTGCCGATCAAATTGGTAACATGGCTTTCCTGGGAATATTCACTCATGGGAAAATAAACATACGCGAATTTTTGGGGTTCCATCGCCTTTGCCAGCAGCTTGCAGGTAAAGGTTTTCCCCACGCCGCTGGTCCCTGCCAGAAACAGACTCATGGGGCGCTGTTTTTCCACCTGACCAAACCAGGTTACAACTTCACGAATCATCAGGGCAATTTCATCCTGCTGACAATAAACTTGGGATAACACCTGTTTCATGGCGTCCTGGTCCAGCATCCGCTCCTGGCGCTGTAACCCCTGACACAAACGGATGGCGGTACCAGATTCGTCAGTTTGGCAGGTAGGTTCCTCAGCAACAGCAGCACACACGGAATAGCTGCCTGTGGTATCATTTTTTTCAATCCGGATACGACGGGTGCGCGGGTACTCACGGAGCAGCGAGGTCAGACTGTTGCTCAGAATTTCCCGGACATGATCCCGGATTGGACGTGCACCATAGATGCTGCCTTCAGAGGCAATAGCGGATTTTGCCAAAAATTCAGGATGAATAGATTGAACATCCACTTTATATTCCGCAGCCAGACGGTGTACCTGTTGACTCGCTATCCGAATCGTCGAATCCAATGTCAGTGGATTGAATATTAAAAAACGATTGATGCGGCCGCAAACCTCAGGTGCTATCTGCGCTCGAACCAGTATGTCGCGTATCAGGTTTTGAAAATCCGGCCCCTCCAGAGATAGGTTAGCTTTCTGTGTGGACTGCTTGAGATCCACCATCTCCTGCCTCTGGGCGTTGGATGTAAAACAGAGAATGCAATCCCGAAAATCACCTTGTCCCCTGTTCCACGAAAGTTTGCCCTCATCTATCAGTTGCATCAATGCTGTAATGACCTGTCTATGGGCTTTTTCTATTTCATCAAACAGGATAACCAGCCGACTGGACTGCCGTAATGCTTGAAATATTCTGGGTTCATCTTCACTGCCCGTATAACCTGGTGGACTGCCAATGAGACTGGAAACCCGATGCGCTTCACTGAACTCAGTCATTTGAAATTCACAGAAATCAAACCCATAAGGCTGCAATGCCTCGGCCAGAAGCTGTACTGTATAGGTCTTTCCCACACCGCTGGTTCCCACCATAAACAGAGTCAGGGGTTTTTGCTGGCAGGGTGCGCCCAACCAACTACTGGCTTCTCCGATTACGAGTTCAATATTGTCCTGCTGGCCGATCACCGGGGATAACTTCTGGCGAAGCTCATTTGTGTTGACATCCAGCATACGGGCTCCCAAATGTTGAATGATATGTTCTTTCGCCTGGATAAACTTTTGGCCGGACCATTCCAAAAGCGTCTCCCGGTTAAGATTGGCCGTATGCTCCAGCTTGGCACGAAGGAGTTTAATGGTCAAATTTTGTCTGGCCAACAAACCGGCCATATGAGGCAATAGCGTCCAGTCCACTATCAAATTCCGTGATAGCCGATATCTGTGAATCAACCGCAGGATTTCCGAATCTGAGGGTGAGTTGACATCCCGAACATATGTTGTTCGACCTTCCTGTCGTTTCAGAAAATTTGAAAGAACTGTCAACTCCTGGCACTGGCAGGTTTCCAGCAATTTATCGCGGGAGGTATCCTGAAAGATAAATACGCATACATTGGGCCGTCGGGTCACTTTCTGAGCCCATTGAACCATTCGGTTCTGGAGTTCTCTGAACGTGGTTTCCCCACCCAGGTTGCTGCGAGTAAGATCATTGGCGTGGGTAAAAATCAGCGCAGTGGCAACCGGCGTGCTATCCCGTGTCAAGATATAATCCAGAATCTCCAGGGCTGCTGCATCAGAAATGGCCCGACGGGGTTGTTCCGAAGGCGCTGCTGCTGTAGCCGATTTTTTGGCCTCAGTCTGACCGGGCGAAGTTATCGGCTGTTTTTGGTTGCGTTGTTCCGCGAACAGATTTCTCTTTCCCAATGGTCCACCCGCCATTCGTGTCGATGACAACCCGGTCTGTGACAGTGCTGCCACCGCTGGTGGGTTTTGATGGCGACAGAGTATCCGGGACTGATCATCATACCAGTACAATCTGTTCGCTCCCTCATAAAAAACGATCCGCTGGTAATCCTGGCGGTGAAAAAAACGCCACAATGTCAGCGGCGCCCTGAAATTGTATTAAATCTGGCGGTTTGAAAATGTTAAATTGATCAGCAATATTTTCTTCCTGTAAAATTAATTTTAAAAATCTTCTTCCATTTTCTTCATTTTATTCCCCTCTATTCTTTCTCAAA
>CAJBLH010000002.1 GCA_903953895.1 uncultured Desulfobacteraceae bacterium
AATAATATCGATAACACGAATTCGGTATTGAATGATCGCTTTGAAAAACTCGGCATGCATACTTTTAATTGCATGTTGGATAACAGTGAAAGCATCAATCATTTCGACATCGACAGCCACCTCAAGGACATCATAACAGACCTGAAGAATATCGACAGATCAAAAGCCAAAATTCAGGCGATAGAAGATTCACTGATAGAAGATTTAATTTTATATGAAAATAATAAATATCAAGAGGGATTTGAGAACGCCAAAAGTAAACTCCAGGAAGAGCTTTGTTATGGGGAAATTGGTGAGCTGGATTTTATGTATGAACTGTTCTTTACTGAAAGATGGTTCGAAAAATACGATCAAATTCGATCCTTACGAATCCAACGGTATGAAAATAGAATAATCTGGGCTGAAATGGAAGATCAGATAAACCAGTTATTAGAAATTGAATATCAGGACAACTAAAATAATTTAAAAAGATGACCGGGAGCATTGAGAGTGCTACCGGTCGTTTTGTTTGAAACAATAATAAGGAATGAATTATGCAAAACAATATATTAAACAGACCGTCAAATTTTCTAAAATTCTTATGGAACAATAATTTCCCGCTTGGGTTTATAAACACCTTCGGTATTCAAAAACTTGAAGATGGAACTGAAAAAATAAAATAAAAATTTATCAGAACTGATCAAATAGATATAGTTGATAACACGGCAATGGAGTTGAATAATGAATTTAATGTGTATTATGGAGTGGGAACTCGATATAACGATTTGGGTGTTTCTCGGAGAGGGAAATATGAAGAAGTCTCCGCTTTACCGGGTTTGTGGATGGACTTCGACACTTCAGATGGAGAGCATAAAAAATTTAATCTTCCAAGTAGAGATGAACTAACATTTTTTATAAATTCATTACCGTGGAGATATAGCCTTAGATTAGAAAGTGGCGGTGGAGCCCATGTCTATTGGCTATTCGACAAACCCTATACTATCAGTAATGAAACCGAACGAGAGCAAATTTCCAATTTATTGAAAAGTTTCCATGAATTTATAAATCAATTAGCATTACAATACGGGTGGAAGTTTGATAATACAGCCAATATACCGTTTCCATTACGACTACCAGGAACAACAAATAAAAAATATGACCCCTTGAGATATGTCGAAGTCACCCATGCAAATAACGCTTGTCGTTATCCACACCAGGCTTTGATCCCTCCACAAATAATTCAGCCATACATTACACCCGTTCAAAAAAATAATATAAGTTCAGACACAATTATCACTGGAGAAAGAAACACAAGTTTAACAAAAATTGCTGGAAGTTTGAGGTATCAGGGTATGAACGAAAATGAAATCGATAATAATTTACAACAGATCAATCTAACGAGATGTGTGCCGCCTTTATCTGAGAAAGAGGTAGCTAATATCGCCAGAAGCATCGGCAAATATCCCCCCGGTATTTACCATCAACAAAAAATTATCCAGCCAAATATTCGTTATGAGCTATCCGATATTGGAAATGCCACCCTATTTGTAGATAACTATATAGATTCCATTAGATATTGTCATGATTTTCAGAAATGGCTCATTTATGATGGAACACGTTGGAAAATCGATACCAACCAAACCATCGACACCATGGCAAAGAATTTAATTTCAGAAATATATTCGCAAACATACTCAATATTAGATTTAATTCCACAAAAACGCCAGAAACATTATCTCCATTCTCAGTCATATAATTCATTAACTTCAATGCTCAAGATCGCAAGGACTGATGAGCGTATCAAGATAAGCGCAAATGAATTAGACGTAGATCCGATGCTTTTAAATTGCACCAACGGAACAATCGATCTTAGGACTGGTGATTTGCTTCAGCACAATAAGATTAATTATATTACAAAAACAACTAATATCACATACGACATAAATGCTACTTGCCCAGTATTTATGAATTTTCTTAATGAAATTATGCTTGAAAATCAAACTTTAATAAGCTACCTGCGCCGGGTTGTCGGGTATACCCTGACTGGTCTGATAATTGAGGAATGCTTGTTTATTTTAATTGGGGATGGCTGTAACGGCAAAACCAAATTCAGGGAGGCAATCAGGTCATTGCTGGGTGAATATGCTGCTCAATGTGATTTCAGCACTCTCACTGCAATAAAAAATGATAGCAGAATCAGAAATGACCTGGCGAAGCTTATAGGCTCCAGGTGTGCAATGGTAGCTGAAACTGAAAAGAAAGTGCAATTGGCGTGGGCTCTGATCAAAAGCCTCACTGGTGGCGACTGGGTGCAGGCGAGGCTGTTATTCAAGGAATTTATTGAATTTAAACCGACTTTCAAGTTTTATCTGGCGACAAACCATATGCCTGAAATAGATGTAAAAGACGAAGGTGCAATCCGAAGGGTTCATGTGATAGCATTTAAGGCTTATTTTCCAGAAGATAT
>CAJBLH010000003.1 GCA_903953895.1 uncultured Desulfobacteraceae bacterium
TCGTGATAAACAGCCAGGATAGCCCCCAGGTGTTCAACGATAAAATCAACCGCCTTGTTTTTCATATATTTTTTCCTTTTTTTTGTATAGCATATGTTTATCAATCTGTACTGATATAAGTCAATAATTTTATTATTATACAATATGTTATCTTTAGTGTTTTCGTTTATGAAAGAACCGGATAACTTTCTTTTGACTTGTTGCGTGTTGCGCCACACGAAGAAAGGCCGTCTTTGTAGCATTCTCAGGACTGCAATTGATGTCAGACGATGAGCTGGAACAATTCAAAACACGGGTGAACCTGTCCGAGTTCGCAGCATCGCGTGGGTTTAAACTGGATCGACGGGAAAGTTCTCGCAACTCTGCCGTGATGCGACATCCTGACGGCGATAAAATCATAATTGCCCGGAATGAAGGAAACCAGAACTGGATTTTTTTCAGCGTTCAGGATGACAGAGAAAACGGAACCATCATTGATTTTATCCAGCGCCGAGAAGGTGGCAACCTCGGCCAGGTGCGGAAAATTTTAAGGGGCTGGTTGGGGTCGTCGCGCCCTGTTGTGCAGTTGTCTTTGTTCGTTCAGGACTTGGAACCAGTTTCAAGAGACAGGGTGGGAGTTATCTCTGCATGGGAACGGGCGGAAAAATGCCTTTCTTTGCCATATCTTGCTGCCCGTGGATTATCGCCGGAACTGTTGAGCCTTTCAATCTTCGCCAATTGCGTCCGTGTTGATAGACGCAACAATGCCATTTTCCCACATTATGACAGATCAGGACTTTGCGGTTTTGAAATCAAAAATACCAGTTTCACTGGTTTTGCGGCAGGTGGCGTCAAAGGGCTTTGGTTCAGCCAGGCTAAAGCTACTGATAGGGAGCTGGTTTTGACCGAATCCGCCATTGATGCACTGTCCTTTTATGCCCTGCACAAAAGTAATTTCAGCAGGTACATGTCAACGGGCGGAGCGCTGAATCCTCAACAGCCCGCCCTGATACGGGGTGCAATTGAAAAGCTTCCTGCCGGTGCAGTTGTTCTGCTGGCTTTCGATAATGATGAAGGTGGGGGAAAACTTGCTGCGGAAGTCAAAGCGGTTGCACCGGCCGGCCGGGAAGTTAGGCGGGTGTTGCCTGATAAAATGTCAGGGAAGGACTGGAACGATATTTTGAAAATCCAGTTAGGTTTGGGATAGTGGATGGGCAAGAGGTATTTTTCAATTTCTTTTTCCTATTGCCCGCTTTTATTTGAATTGTTTGTGAGCCGATAGGCGAACTCATTATTGTTTTTATCTGCTTCTGATGAGGTCGAAAAGAACTGATCCCAAACCTATTGCCCGTTTTTTCACCGTTGGAAAATGCAGTTGGATTTCCAGGTTTACCCCCCCCCAACCCTATAGGTGTTTTTAAATACAGGAGTGTATAGGGTACTACAGGGGGAAGCCATGAAAGCCTTTGCTGGCCTTGTGTTGCGGGTGGTTGGTGAGACCGTTTCAGCGCAAAACTGAGACCGTTTCAGCGCAAAACTGAGACCGTTTCAGCGCAAAACGATCATATTTATGAGACCGTTTCAGCGCAGGCAAGACCGTTTCAGCGCAAATTATTCACAGGGGTTTTGATTGTTATTTGTCTGTTTGATTAAATGCCGGCGTGTTGACTGGCTTTAAGTCGGACGAAGCCAAGAAAAGCCTTGTCGGGGTCTTTGGGTATCTTGCCCGTTTTGGCAATCCATGTTGTCCATTCGTTTTCGAGATAATAAATGTCGAGGCGTGGGGCTATCTTTCTTGCTTCTTCGTATGTGGCGGTGCGCAGAGAAAAATTACCGCTCCAAAGTGCCGTCATAGAAGGGGGTTCTACTGGCTCTGGTGGAGATATTGCACGACGCGCTTTAGGTAAATTTTTAGAGGGTTGTTTTGCGACATGCGGCGGAGATGGCTTAAGAAGCAGACCGCCTTCGGCTGGAAAAACCTTAGCGGTATCATAAATCGTCAAAACCTGTTTGAGACGCAATAAAAACTTTTTTTTGAAATCGAGCTGCCCTCGTCCATCGCTCGCATAATCTGCACCGAACTGCATTTGCAATAGTTTCCATGGGATCAAAGTATCTTTGGATAAATAGAACAAGCGGAGCGTAAGCCAAAAATATATATCCAGAGCCATAGGAGAACGTTTGAGCTGCTTCAGCGCTAACATGTCAACAGGAACAGGGTTCTTGATGATTTCATTGAAAAAGTCAGCGCCAAGCGTGACTGTCGATTTCCAAAGCGGAATCTGGTTTGGCTGTTTGATATCCCACCAGAGTTGATATTGCGATGCAATGTTGAATCCGGCTCCCTTGTCCTGCTGCTCATTCTCATAGTGGCATAGCACGGTCGATGAAAATAACCGCCTGGCCTGGTTGCGTAATCGTGTAATGTCTCCCCTCGCACCACCCGTTCGCAAGAGGCCAATTTCACTCATGAAGGACGAGAGCGTTGTACCGAGTTGCAGGATAGGGGATTTTGTGAAAAAAGCCTCGGTTGTAATCCAGGATAAAAGAAGCCTTGGAATTGATCCGTAGGGCAAGCCAATGGTACTAGGGGTTAAGATGGTTAGCGTGAAAAATCCATTGCGGCGAATGAACTCGCTGCCAGGGGTTGCCTTGTGCGGCAACGTGGCCTGAACGAGTGAGCGCGCCATATATCCGACCTTCCCTGCCTTCTTTACTTCTTCGGCCTCAGCGGCCAACGCATCGGAAATAATATTATGGTCGTCCTTGTGTTCCATCTTTTTCCCCCGCCCCCATCTTTTTAAGCAATAGGCGGCTTGTTGTGCTTCACAAAGTAATCGTTTAAAGCTTCGCGTAAAAGGCCTTGTCTCTGCAAGCCCAATTCTGCGGCCAAGGTTGTGAATTGCCGGTAAGTCGGTTCTTCGAAAAGGCCGCTAATGAGATGTTTGCCACGTTTAGGTTTTTGTGGCTTGGTTACTTCACGTGGGACGGAATTTTCCTCTGTTTTTACACGAAATAAAGAGCCTGCTGCTTTAGCCATAATTGCATATCCTTATAATATTATAATGTCATGATATTATAATGTCATGATGTAATGATATTATGTTTTCATGATCCATTTGTAAAGCGCCCTAATTTCGTCGGATGCCTTGCCGTTAGGTTCATATTCTTCAACGCTGTGTCCTCCATTGATAGCATGAGAATAAGCCGCTCGCTGATGTATATATATGGGCACAACGGGAATAATTTCGGACAAACCCGCTGCCGCCGTTTCAGTCATAATGCCACGCGGAGGGGCAGCATTAAGAAGAATAGCAGCGCGATCTATCGCATTGCTGAGCTTAAGAAGGTTCAGAGTTGTGCCGATTGCCGCAACATCAAAAGCCGAAGGGCGGCACGGAATTAAAATCAGATCGGCAAGTCCAGCAGCAACGATAGCCGCACGGTCGGAATGAGGAGCCGTGTCAATGATTGCCAAATCTGCCCCGTTTTCTTTTGCCTGCTTCAGAAATCCTGGCAATTGCTCAGGGGTTGCCGTGATAACTTCCGGAGTTTCGGCCTCGCGGCGGCTTGCCCACTCAATAGCTGATGCCTGCGGGTCAAGATCAATAATCGCTGCTGTTTTTTTGTTCAATTCTGCACAAACGGCAAGATGCACGGCAACGGTTGTTTTGCCGCTTCCGCCTTTTTGGCTCAAAATTGCAACGGTTTTCATGGCAGCCCCTTTTATCATGATGTTATGATATCATGATTCTATATAATCATTTAAGCATGATTTCATTATCACATAATATCATGATGATGCAAAAGATTTCTTGTTTGATACAGTATGTATAATCATGTCGGCGTGATTTTTCTGTTGTCATTCCAACATGCATGACAAAATCGGCCTGCGCGTCGAGCTGAGGGGTATTCCATCGCGAAAGTGGCATTCCCGAATAGCCGAAAACCGGCACACAGGTTTGTGGAATCGACGAAAGCGAGTAACACCCGCTCCGCCAACTTCGGCGGATTTGCCCAAAACCATTGACAGAAACAAAAACTTCCAACGAAATAGACATTTGACGTATAACATATAATATTGTAAGATACAGCATGATTATAAGTTTCCGTGACAAGCGCACGCGGGTGTTTTTCGACGGTGAAAGGGTAAAGGCGTTTCAGGGGATCGAGCGACAAGCAATATTGCGATTGGATAGGCTTCACGCTGCTGACCGTCTGATGGCGTTAAATACACCTGGAAACCACCTCGAAACACTCAAGGGGGATCGTAAGGGCCAATTCAGTATTCGCATCAACGATCAATGGCGGATCTGTTTTGAATGGCCCGATGGCTCACCTGGCGCACTTAACGTGGAAATCGTGGATTACCATTAGGAGGCAATTATGGCGAGGCTTATCATTCATCCAGGGGAACATCTGGCCGACGAGTTAAAAGCTCTTGGTATGAGCGCAAACACCCTTGCAAAAGAATTGGGTGTACCGACGAATCGGCTTACACAGATTATTGCTGGCAAGCGCAGCATTACCGGCGACACTGCTTTACGTCTCGGCAAGTGGTTTGGCACGGGTGCGGATATCTGGATGAACCTGCAAAAGAATTATGAGCTGCGGATGGCGGCACAAGAGATGGGTGATGTTCTGGAAAAGATTCCTCAGCATGGCATGAACAAATCCAATGCCGGAAGCGAAATGCACTTGTGATGAAAGACCACACTATCGTTATATTCTTGCGGAGCGAACTGTCAGCCGCGAAGATTCAAGGACTTAACGATACTGTATTATTCTAATAAAAATGACAATTGATCTAAAATATCAAACATATTTACTTGACAAATAAATCAATTAATTCACTATATGACAACGTTCTCTTTCCGCATAAAACGATTAAAGATGTCATATTATATCGATCCACATAAGAAGCCACAACTTTTTGCGCCTCGACAGGCGCTTCTGTCAGCGGCGCCCTGAAATTGTATTAAATCTGGCGGTTTGAAAATGTTAAATTGATCAGCAATATTTTCTTCCTGTAAAATTAATTTTAAAAATCTTCTTCCATTTTCTTCATTTTATTCCCCTCTATTCTTTCTCAAA
>CAJBLH010000004.1 GCA_903953895.1 uncultured Desulfobacteraceae bacterium
AGTCTCAGGCAACAAGAAATTCTCTCACGAAATCCCGATGAAGAGTTACAAACGACATTGACGCAGGGGCAACGCCTGGCTGACCGCATCGCCACTGTTGGTGGAAGTTGGAAATTCATCATCTGTTTTGTCGTTATTCTTGTTGTCTGGATCGCTATCAATTCACTTGCCCTGTTTTCTCGACCCTTTGAGACGTTTCCGCGTTCCTTAACCAGCACACGAATCGATGCTGTGAAATGGAGGCGCTTTCATATGACAAAAAATCAGTTATTTTTTATCTCATTGTTTCTGGTGATGTTCATGATCGGTGCGGCAGGGGCAGAGGATCTGCAACCCATACAGCTTCTTTCGCCTCAGATTGATGGCGGAAAACCCCTGATGCAGGCTCTTCAGAAAAGGTCAACATCCCGAGAGTTCAGCTCTGATCAGTTGCCAGATCAAGTATTGTCGAATTTGCTCTGGGCTGCATACGGTATTAACCGCCCAGAGAGCGGGTCTGGAGAGTTAATGATACCATCTGTATCCTTATCGCGCCGGGATAAGCTCGGTGTATCTTGCAGGGTGAAAGTCCCTGTCGTGAGGAGGTGCAGCAATGCAATTAGAGATTATCGATTTGTGCAGACTGGAATAATGAGGCAGCCGAAATAGGAAATGGAGGTTTTGGAATCAAACAATCCAGCAAAAGTGAATATGATGAATAAGCGCGGCCAACCCAGGCAGCAGGCTCCCCCCGAAATAGAAGAACTCAGAACCAAGCTTGATCTGGCGCAACAGCGACTCCTGGAGTCAAATGAACGGCTGATCGCACTTGAGGAGACTCTGAAGGACCGGTTGAAGTCCGAAACTTTGCTGGCCAATATATCTGCTCGATTTATCAATTTGCCTGCCGGACAGATAGACAGCGAGATAGAAAGCGCCCAGCGCAGCATCTGCGAATACCTGGATATTGACCGCTGCTCACTTTGGGAAGTCTTGGATGGAGAGTCGAAGACACTTCTGCTGAAGCACCTCCATCAGATTCCGGGAAGCCCACCTCCAGCTGAGCGGATGATTGCTGGGAATTTCTATCCATGGTCATGCCGTAAGGTTCTGGACGGTGAAACGGTTATTATTACGAAAATGGCCGACTTGCCGCCGGAAGCAGATCTGGACCGGGAGAATTACAATAAGTTCGGCGACACCAAGTCAGTCGTGCTGTTTCCTTTAACAGTTGGCGAAGGGCCGGTATTCGGCCTGTTGAGCTTCGCTGTCTTTCACAAGGAGAGAGACTGGCAGGAAAAGGAAGTTAAGAGCCTGATGCTTATCGCTCAGGTGTTTGCCAACGCGCTTGACCGCAAGAAGGCAGAAAATAGACTGAGCGACAGCGAGACTAAGCTGAATATTGCGACAAATGCCGCAGAAGCGGGCCTTTGGATCATGGAGCCTTACACCGGCTATGTTTGGGTCACCCCCAAAACTCGTGAGCTATTTCATTTTGCCGCGGAGGAAACGCTGAACTATGAAAGGTTCATGAATGCAGTTCACCCCGGGGACCGTAATCAGTTCCACCAGGCTGTGCTGCAAGCATTCCGCCCCAGTAAGCAACTCCGATGCGAATTCAGGATTAGACTCCCGGATGGAAAGATCCGCTGGATGATCGCTATCGGACAGCAGAAACTTGAATCGACCAACGACTCGCATCGTTTAATGGGCGTGATGCTTGACATTACAGAGCGCAAGCGGGCGGAGCAGGCGATTGAAGAGCGTCTGCGATTTGAGATCCTGCTGGCAGATATCTCTGCAAGATTTATAAACCAGCCTGCAGTAGAGATTGACCACGAGATTGAAGTTGCCTTACGCTACATCAGCGAGTTACTCGGCATTGATTTTTCGGCGCTTTGG
Organism: uncultured Desulfobacteraceae bacterium; assembly: GCA_903953895.1. Classification (GTDB taxonomy): domain Bacteria; phylum Desulfobacterota; class Desulfobacteria; order Desulfobacterales; family Desulfatirhabdiaceae; genus RAAP-1. The sequence continues at coordinate 1,882 of CAJBLH010000004.1, forward strand.
CAACGATCCGAAGAGGCTCCGGATCTCTTCTTTATCTCCCACATCCACAGTGTCCAGGAAGGCCTGCAAACTCTCGATCGAATTAACCAGGAGCATTTTCCCTGGTGCCGACAGCAAATGCTGGCTAACCGGACCGTTATCTTTTCTTCGCTGGACGAGCTTCCGGAGGAGGCCTTGCGCGACAAGGAATCCTGCCGCCTTTTTGGTATCAAGTCCAATTTGACCATCCCGCTCTCCGTGGAGGGCGAGCCTTCTATTGGAGTCTTGGGCTTTAATATCATTCGGGAGGAACACGACTGGCCAGACACGCTGATAAAACGGCTGCAACTTGTCGCGCAAATCTTCACCAACGCGATTGCTCGCAAGCATGCCGACATAGAACGCAAACGAACGCAGCATCAACTCCAGGAGCAGCTACAAGAGATTGAAGCACTCAAACAACGGCTCGAAAGTGAAAATATCTATCTGCGGGAGGAAGTCAAACTCCTTGTGGAACATACGGACATCGTGGGGCAAAGCGCTGTGATGCAGAAGGTTCTGTCCGAGGCGGAACAGGTAGCCGTCACAGAATCAACGGTTTTTCTCCTGGGGGAAACCGGAACAGGAAAAGAACTGCTGGCAAGGGCCATCCACAACATGAGTTTTCGGAAAGACCGCATGCTGATAAAGGTCAACTGCGCCGCGCTTCCGCCTACGCTGATCGAAAGCGAGCTGTTCGGCCGCGATAAAGGCGCTTACACGGGTGCCATGAGCAGTATGGCCGGTCGATTCGAACTTGCCGACGGGTCGACGCTCTTTCTGGACGAGATTGGAGAGCTTCCTCTGGATCTGCAGAGTAAGCTGCTCCGGGTCCTCGAGGAAGGCAGATTCGAACGGTTGGGATCAACAAAGACCCAGAACGTAGATGTCCGCATCATTGCCGCCACCAACCGGGACATCCGGCAGGAGATCAAGGACGGCAAATTCAGGCAGGATCTCTTCTACCGGCTGAATGTGTTTCCCATTGTGATCCCCCCCCCTTCGTGAGCGACCTGAAGATATTCCTCTACTGGTCCGGGCGACTGTCAGGGAATTTCAGAATAAGATGGGAAAGGAGATAGAACGCATTCCGAAGAAGACCATGCAAGCCCTGCAGTCCTATTCCTGGCCTGGAAACGTCAGGGAGCTGAGGAATATGATTGAACACGCTATGATCTTGAGCAAAGATAATACCCTGAACATTAACCTGCCTGAAAGTAACTCTTCCGAAACATTCGCTGCCGGCAGTTACGAAGAAATGTCTCGCAGATATATCGTAGCCGTTCTGGATAAGACCGGCTGGCGCATCGGCGGACAGGGCGGTGCCGCCGAGATTTTGGGCCTGAAGAGAACCACGCTTGATGCAAAAATAAAGAAATTAAATATCAAACGTTCCAATAATTCAACTCCAAAATAATGGCGCAACCTCCAAAATATTGGAACAAAGTCTCCTCCCCGACATTTTGACCATAATGCCTCCTTTATCCAATTTCACCTTAATAACACCAAGTTGAATATATTTTTTTTCTCCGATTTTTCCTGGCACATATCTGGCACTACAATCTATGCGAGACGTTACAATCTTGAAGAGCGACATCAAAACTATGTCCAAAAACGGAATGTTGTAAATCGAGCCGTTATCATACGGATATTTTGAAATTAGCGGTTTGAATTTGGAACGGATTTTTATATTCGGATTTATCTTCACTCTGATTATTGTTTTGAAGAGGAGAAGTCTATGATTTTATCAACTATCAGGATGATAATTCCCCGAAATAATCGTGCTGAGGCATTGAAAATCCTAAGTGTGATAGCAGAACAATGCCGGGACAAAAACCTGGGTTGTATCCGCTGCCATATATATGAGGATCTGGAGGAGCCGAACGCCCTGATAATTCAAGAAGCCTGGAGAACCGATAAAGATCTGGACGTTCATATTCGTTCAGACGAATACCGTAAACTGCTTCTGCTTCTGGAAATGTCATCACGGCAGCCCGAGATTCAGTTCGACACGATATCGAATTCGACGGGAATCGAGACTATCGAAAGAGCAAGACTCCACGGTAGATGAATCTACAGAATTAAAACAACAACAAAGAGGAAAAGAGAAAGCGAAATTAAAGAGGTCATTCAGGCGGGGGACCTGTTCTACATGCCGGCCAGACACACGTTCATGACCGACAAGGATGCCCCGGAAGACTGCGAGATAATCGAGTTGACCGAGTTTTCAGAAATCATGGCCGCGCAGGCAGCGGCCGCAGGCAAACAATGAAAGGATTGAAACATGAGCACTGACAACTTAATTACGATCGAAGAACTGATTCAGCGCCTGAAGATGGCCAAAGAAGGCGCCAAGAAGCAGCCTGGCTTGATGAAGTCCAGCGCCAGCTACTATCAGATGGTTTCCACCTACGTGGAACGGATCGCCTCGGCCAAGGACGACGGCTGCTGGGTGGCGACCCACGGCACCCAGCAGCCCCTTGAGATCCTGGAGGCGATGGATGTGAGGGGCTGCTTCATCGAATTCTGGGGCGCCATCGCGGACCTCACCGGTAAGCTGGAGTCCGCCCCCGAGGCCTTGAGCATCTCGGCCTCGACCGGCACGCCGGGGGAGGTCTGCTCCTTCTTCCGGAACTTTGACGGCCTGTCGCACGCCGGCAAGTGGCCCCGCACGGACTTTTATCTCTATGCCTCCTCCGTCTGCGACAACGTCAAGTCCTTCCACACTTTGGGCCGGCGCTACAACATCCCCAGCTTCGGCCTGGAGCGGTCCTACTACCCGTTCACGGCCCATGCGATGGAGCACTGGAAGAACGAGTACAAGCGGTACATCGCCTTCCTGGAGGAGCAGACGGGTAAGAAGATGGATTACGACCGTCTGAAGGAGGTCGTGGCGCTTTCCTACCGTCTCACCGAGCTCCACCTCGAAATCGACGACCTCGTAGCCCATGTGCCGTGTCCGCTGTCCCCCGAATGTTACTCAGGCACGCTGCTGGCCATACGCCTGTTGCCCGGCACCCAGCAGGCCATCGACTTCCTCACGGAATTGCGCGATGAGCTCAAAGAGCGCGTGGACAAGGGCATCGGCGCCATCGAGAACGAGCGCTTCCGGGTGCAGTGGAGCAGCTTCACACCGTTCTTTGACCCAACGCTCATGACCTTTATGCAGCAGAAGTACGGAGCGGTCAACGTGTGTGACATGCTCTCGCGCTGGCGCGGGGAGTCCAAATGGATGCTCGACCCGGAGGATCCACTGGGCAACCTTGCGTATCGAACCCTGCTTGCGCCCGGCAATTGCCAGTACTCGTCCGGCATCGACGTGGCCGCAAACCTCTGCGACCAGGCCCTCAAATTCAAGACGGATGGGGCGATCTTCAACAACAACTGGGGCTGCAAGACAGGTGCGTCCTACGGCCCGATCATCAAGGACGAAATGATGCGTCTCGTTGGCGTGCCGACGCTCACGATCCACTGTGACATTCTCGACGCAACCTTCATCAGCCGGGCGGAGATCGAGAGCCAGATGGACAGCTTCTTTGAAATGATCGAAAACAGCAAAGCATATAAAGCAAGGAGGAATCTGAAATGAATACACCATTCAATACATTAAACGAGATGGTCCGTCTCACCTCTCCGTTCCCGGAGAGCGACACCGTCAAGGACTGGAGGGCTTCGGGCCGGAAGGTGATCGGCTGGTACAACCCCTACATCCCGGAGGAGATCATTCATGCGGCCGGGATGCTGCCGTTCGAGGTTACCGGCAACAACGAGCCTGTCCAGATGCAGGGGGCCGAGGCCTACATCTACTCTAATTCCTGCTCTAAGATCCGCACCTGCTGGCAACTGCAGCTCGACGGCCAGTACGACTTCCTGGACGGCCTGATCTCCTCCCACATGTGCGACCAGGATATGCGCCTGTCCGAGGTGTGGGCCTACTACAAGAAGCTGCCTTACATGGACAACATCTACGCGCCGCGCAAGCGCGACGAGGTGGGAGTCCAACTGTATCTGAAAGATCTTGAGGACTTCAGGAGCAGGCTCTCCCAGTACCTGATATGCAGGATCCCAGACCAGCACATCGCAAACTCGATCCGGATCTACAACCGGGGACGTGAGCTGATGTGGCAGCTCTACGAGCTGCGCAAGCGCGATCGCCCACCGGTAACAGGAGCCGAAGCCATTGAAGTGAGCAAGGCGGCCGCGCGCCTTCCGCGCGAGCGGTTCAACGAGATGATGGAGCAGTTGCTCGACGAGATCCAGCGCACAGGCCGCGAAATCAAGAAGCCCAGGCGCCTGATGATCGTCGGCAATGATCTTCACAACACCAACCAGGTCGCCGCGCTGGAGTCGCTGGACGCGGTGGTGGTCGTGGACGAGATGAATATCGGCATTCGCTATGCGTGGGGACAGGTGGACACCAAGCTGCCCCCGATGGAGGCGCTGGCCCGCTACTACGTGATGGGCCGCCCGGTGGACATGCACACCTGGAACTCCGACGGGCGACTTCAGTTCATCGGCGAGATGGTTGAGCAGTTCAGGGTTGACGGCATCGTGTCCGAGATCGTGCGGTTCTGCACCTACAACGGCTGGGACAAGTTCGATCTCAAGAAGCAGATGGCAGAGCGCGGCATCCCGATCCTGGAGCTCGACCTGGAGTACGGTCACCCGGCGGGAGCGCAGGTGAAGATACGCGCCGAGGCGTTCATGGAGATGCTGGAAAGCCGGGCGCTTTAACCCGGAAACCAACAAAATTAAAAAAGAACAATTTAATTAAAAGGAGAAAATAGTATGTCAAACGAAGAAAAGAAATTCAGCACGGCACCCTTGAATTGGAATGAAGTCTGGTACACCAACTGCCCGATGGTGTCCGCCGGTAATGTGGACCAGGAGCTGGGGTGGTGCCAGGAGGAGTACAAGAAGATCGGCGTCGAGTACGCCTACTTCCGCCACTCACTCGAGAACGACTGGTACCCCCACTACGTCCACAACCTCGACAATCTGATCCGCTTTGGCGGCCTCTACCCGCCTGTCCACGTCCATGCCGACATCCGCCGCACAGTGCTTCTGGGCACTACATGGATTCCCGAGGGAGGCTGCATCGCGGTGCGGGCCGAAGACCCGATCTACCGCATGGAGGATCTGAAGGGCAAGAAGGTTGCCCTCTCGAAGAGCCTGAATGCTCGCAAGGTCGACTTTTATCGGATCGGCGAGCACATGACCATCGATTTCCTGCTGCGGCTCCACGACATGACGATGGACGATCTGGAGATCGTGGAGTTCGCCTACCCCGACGACTGGTACGACCTGCCCGAGATGCGCGCCGTGGCCATGAACAATCCGTCGGACCTGTTTCTGCGCCGTGACCTCAAGTACGACCTTGCGTTCCGTCCAATGGAAACGGCGCTGCTGGCCGGCAAGGTGGACGCCATCTGGACCGGCAGCAAGCAATTCCAGCATCTCCAGGAGGCCACAGGCAAGATCAAGATCATCGATGACCTGATGCGGTATCCGGATTGGACGCTCCAGGTCGCCTACGGGTCGGCGCCCGGCGTCATCACCTGCACCGAAGCGATGGCCAACGAGCATCCCGAGCTGTGCATCGCCTACCTGAAGGCCATGATCAAGGTTGGACGCTGGGCCAACGAGCACAAGCACGCGGCGGCCGCAATCCTCAACCGCCAGACCTTCTACCTCGATGTCGAGGACACGTACGAGGGCATCAAGCACATTGACCTGGTGCCGAACCTGAGCGCCCAGAGCCTCAAGGGCATCAAGATCGCCAAGGACTGGTGTCTCAGCCACGGCTACATCAAGAACGACTTCGATGTGAACCAGTGGGCCGCGCCGCAGTTCCTCGAGCAGGCGGCGAAGGAACTGATCGCGGAACAGTGGAAGAAGGTGACCGCGGCCAAGCTTCCCGAGGCGACTGCGCTTCAGCTCGGCTAACCCGGGGGCCCACAGAAAGGAGGCATATCATGCACAAACAGTTGAAGGACAAGGATGCCCCGGAAGACTTCGAGATAATCGAGTTGACCGAGTTTTCAGAAATCATGGCCGCACAGGCAGCGGCCGCAGACAAACAATGAAAGGAGCTCAACATGAGTGCGCCAAGCAAAGCTAATGCAGGCAAGCCGGACAATCCGGCACGGGTAAAGGTTAGCCACCAGCCCGGAACAGATCCGTGCGTGTGAAGAGGTAACGAATCATGCGAAGCCACGGTAAAGGAGTTGAGTCAGC
>CAJBLH010000005.1 GCA_903953895.1 uncultured Desulfobacteraceae bacterium
AGTCTCAGGCAACAAGAAATTCTCTCACGAAATCCCGATGAAGAGTTACAAACGACATTGACGCAGGGGCAACGCCTGGCTGACCGCATCGCCACTGTTGGTGGAAGTTGGAAATTCATCATCTGTTTTGTCGTTATTCTTATTGTCTGGATCGCTATCAATTCACTTGCCCTGTTTTCTCGACCCTTTGATCCATATCCTTATATCCTTTTAAATCTCGTATTGTCATGCTTGGCAGCGATTCAGGCACCTGTGATCATGATGAGCCAAAACCGGCAAGAATCCCGTGACCGGGTGCATGCAATGCGTGACTATCAAGTGAACCTCAAGGCCGAATTAGAGATTCGCCATCTTCATCAAAAGCTCGATCATCTTTTATCTCACCAATGGGAAAGATTGGTAGAGATACAGGAAATCCAAATGGAATTAATTAACGAGATACGTGGACATAAATAGACGTTTCCGCGTTCCTTAACCAGCACACGAATCGATGCTGTGTGAAATGGAGGCGCTTTCATATGACAAAAAATCAGTTATTTTTCATCTCATTGTTTCTGGTTATGTTCATGGTCGGTGCAGCATGGGCAGATGATCTGCAACCCATACAGCTTCTTTCGCCTCAGATTGATGGCGGAAAGCCCCTGATGCAGGTTCTTCAGAAGAGGTCAACATCCCGAGAGTTCAGCTCTGATCAGTTGCCAGATCAAGTATTGTCGAATTTGCTCTGGGCTGCATACGGTATTAACCGCCCAGAGAGCGGAAAGCGTACAGTTCCTTCAGCTTCAAACTGTCAGGAAATTGATTTATATGTCAGTATGGCAAGTGGACTTTACCTTTATGACACCAAGGCTAATCGATTGGAGCCGATTCTAAATGAAGATATCAGGTCGTTAGCCGGCAAGCAGCCTTTTGTTAAAACAGCGCCTGTAAATTTAATCATGGTGGCGGATTACAGCAGAATGGGAAAATACTCCACAGAGAAAAAAGAAGCTTATTCCAATGCTGATGCTGGATTTATCGGACAGAATGTATACCTTTTCTGCGCTTCGGAGGGACTTGCCACTGTTTTCCGGGCATCAATAGATCAACTCGCTCTTGCCAAGGCCATGAAATTGCGTGAAGACCAGAAAATATTATATTCACAAACCGTTGGATATGGAATAAAAGGAAGAGTCATGGGATTTCAAAAATCAGTAAACCATATGGATTTGCAGGAATTCAGACCGGGAATCAAGAGCATGGCGGAGTTCGGAGAAAAACTGGTCATGGCATGTATGGAGATTGGCCCGGAAAAGGAAGATACCGGACACCAGCATCCCTTTGATCAATGCGGGATCGTACTGGAAGGAAAGATTGAAATGTTCATTGGCGATGTGCGTTGTATTTTGGAAGCAATGGACACTTATTTTATCCCTTCTGGCATGATACATGGCTGGAAGACTTTTGATGTTCCGGCAAGAATTTTGGATGTATCAGCGAAATGAAGGATGTAATCTATGGGGAACTATGTTGATTCACATTTGATCAAGGGTGAAACGGTCGTCTATACCGCCAAACTGCACTGGATCATTTATATGAATTTAAAGGCAATCCTGACACTTTGGATAGGGCCTTTTATCCAGCAGGCTACCAGTGAATTTGCAATCACGACAAAAAGAGTAATTGCTCATGCCGAAACTGATTGGCCTAAACAGTCTGAGATAAATTAACTCGCTTACCCCGTCTTGTTTTTTAAAATACCCTGCTTACCCCGCCGCTTTTCAGAAAAAGATACCCTGCTTACCCCGCTGATTAAAAAATAAATTGAAAAGGCCTCCTGACTTCAATTATGAGATGTTATCCAAACAAAACCCATAAACGAAGAAAGGAGACCTGCCATGAATTATACACGAACCAGCGACACCAACAAGCCTATAGTTAACATTTCAGCAACCATCGAGGAAATCAATCAGCATACCGAGCAGGTTTTGAGGGGTGAAAATTCGTGTGCTGTTAGTATTTGCCCAAAATGTGGAGCAAAATCCAACAATTTTAAACATCGTGAGGCAAAGCCCAGAATATTTTATGTCCTCATCGAGTAAGTTATCCAAATAGTCAATGCGTTCCTGACGTTATGGAAATGCCCGGAATGCAAAAAATGTTTCATGGGATATCCTCCCTTTGCCGTGCCTTACAAGCGATATACCACTGCCACCATCTGTGAGTTCAGTCGGCGGTATGTGGAAAACGACGCCATGTCATACCGCGGGGTGATCAATGAAACCCCGCTGCTGTCGGAAACAAAACCTGAATGGGAACTCAGCCATACCACCATCCATCGCTGGATTACCACATTGGGAAGGCTGGATACGACTTTGGCAAAGGCTCAAGATTTGATCATGCAGGCCAATCCGCTATCGACAATCAGCCGTGATCTGGCCGCTGTGGCGATTGCCTGCCGGAAATACACCAGTGACGCACGAAAATCCCTGCTTTTAACCTGCCGAAAGATACTAAAAACCGGAACCTGGTTTTGCCAGCCAGCAGTTCAGTGTCTCGATTTTTTACCACTTGGCATGCTTTACATAAACCAGTTTTCTGGTTGTGTGATGAAACTGACGGATGAATCGGACATATGGATTGAGCTAAAACTGGGATTTCTATGGTATCTCCCTTTAATAATGAAATCACTGCTGGATATTCACCAGACAGGAGATTGATATAAAAAAAGCCTTTTATGAGATCCCCGTCTCGTAAGTGGCTTTTTTCGTTTTGAAACGGCCCAAACGAATACCTGCATCATCCAATACCTTATTCAAACGGTTCTTCTCAGCAGATAGTGTCTGATTGATCTTCATCCGCTGACGGCTGATTATCCGCAATTCACGAAAATCTTTCGTCGGAATAAAACTGGGCTTTAATAATCCCACCCGGGCCAAGGCTGCCAACCACTGGCTGTCACTGACATCCGTTTTTCTTCCCGGAACATTCTTCACATGGCGGGCATTGACCACATACGTCAATATTTCCGCTCTCTCAAGAGTGGCATAGATACTCTTCCAGTATATTCCGGTACTTTCCATCGCCACCAACTCAACTCCATGGTCTTTCAACCACTGACACATCTGACGACGATCCCTTTTGAACGTTCCAAATTCGCGGGTCTCCTGTTTGATGCTTCCGTCTTCTTCCTCGATAAGCACAGTTCCAATCACCACCATTTTGTGAACATCCAACCCCGCAATTCTCTATACAATCGGTTCAATCATCGCTTTACCCTCCCAAATATTATGCAAAATATCTCTGGGCGGGGTGGGTTTCCGAATTTATCTTTCCTAAGCGCCCATGCATTTTTCGGGTCTAATATAACACCTGGAAGATCGACATATTTGCTTATACCGTCATCTGGTTCAGCATGCATCTCGTTAAGAATTTCGGTTTTGTATTTCATAGCGATCGGACGAATTGCATTTACTATTTCCTTGCATTTCTTGACTTTTCCAGTAGCATCGAGCATCTCTTGGGTCGGTTTGAAATCCATTTCTATCTTCCTTAATTTGTTATAATATCTGGTAAAAACACAAAAGGCATGGAAGCACCTGTGAAGATGCTTTCATTCCCTTTGTGCGGGTGAGGCGTACCCAAAAGCACGAGATTTTTGACGATCTTCTACCTCAGAGTTGGATTAAATTAATATATCTCTATGAAATAATTTAAAATAACGTAAAATTACCATCAAAATCGAATTGATTTAGAGTCTGTGGAAAGATTCAAATTGACAACGGCAACGGGAATGAAATAGAAATGGGGCGAATCGAATATGACCCATAGGAGGGGAAATTGAATAAACTGGAACTGATAGCAGCTCTGAGAGAAAAAACAGATTTATCCAAATCAGAAGCGGGAGCGGTGGTCGATCACTTTTTTGATCGGATGGCGGATACCCTTGCCGGCGGTGACCGGGTAGAGATCCGGGGGTTATGCAGCTTTTTTGTCAAGGAATATAAAGATTATACCGGCAGGAATCCGAAGACTGGTGAACTGGTAAAGATCAAACCGAAGAAGTTGCCGTTTTTCAAGGCAGGGAAGGAACTGAAGGAGAGGGTGAATAGGTAGTTGTCGCAGATTCTGTGATTTCGTATCCATATTAATCGTTGGTTTGCTGTAGCAGGGGCTTTGATTCAGTGAATGATCTTGCG
>CAJBLH010000006.1 GCA_903953895.1 uncultured Desulfobacteraceae bacterium
GACCGTCTGGGCGGCGGCATCGAGGACATGGGTCGTATAGCAGATGATCGGTGAATAAGCCGAAGAAAAATTGGCGCCTGAAGCACCTGCGCCAAACGCTGCGGTCCAGCCGTAGAAAAGCCCCTGGGCCGGAGATTCTTTATCGGCTATATGCACATCGGTCATGGAGAAAAAATGCAGAAGATCCCCGGCTTTCGTTGACGCCGCACCCGAGTAACCGACAGGCATGATGTCGGTGCGCTTGACCATAGACAGGCCTGGCCCTTCCTGCCATGCACTGTAACCGAAGACATCGTACAGCGGAAGATCCGCCACGGAAATCTGTGTTGTGATCAAAGACAATGCCACGGGGGAAACCGTTTTCTGATCTGTCGTAAAAACATCCGCTGCGATCGGGTATGACCCGATGATAACCGATACCACGTTGGAGTATTGGCTTAGGCCGGTATCGTCGCGGGACTGGACTGCGACATAGAAGGCGGTGCCTGCAGGAAGTTCTCCACCCGAAAGGCTTTTTTGTGTTCCCATATCCACGATCACAAGGGACGCCGGATCCGTATAAGGCATCGGGGCAGCCGTCAGGGTATAACCCGTTGCGCCCGCCACATCGCTCCATGAAAGATACACCCAACTACCATTCGTCACGCTTAACACCGGCGGCTGCGGCTGAGCTATCGCCATGCCGGATATCAAAATCAGAACTGCACATGTCATTACAAAAAAACATCTTTTCATTTCATCCCCTTTTCTTTAATTTTTTAGTTGGTTGTATGAACGGGGCGGTTGATCTTTAATCGAATCATTCGTATCGGAATGGCCAGGCTGAGAGCAGTCTCCCTATTTTAAAAAGCAAAATTTACTATCCATATCCACCGCAATGACAGACATGGATTGCCGCTGTTTGGACGAAATCGAGATGGAAATGCTGTGAAATTCCCTGGTGGTGTGGAACGTGGCGAGTAATTGATTATCGAAGACAGATCGACACAATCCAGACCATGATATTGAGGAGCTTTCGTATTGGCATTTGCCTTGCGTTTGATGTTCAAAATTTTGATTCAGGAAAATGCAGGGGTGGTGGTGGTCGTGTCTGGCAATTTACTCAGGACTCCACCTATGCAGAAACCTTCATCGTAAATTGATAGGCTGACCACCACCTGCGTCAACATATCCTTTTCAAGAGGTAATTTCAAGATAATTTATAACATTCGGAGGCATCTGAATTTTTAGCATGGGATGAATGTTTTGTTTGTTTGCCGTTTTGTAATCTGATATATCCATGGCCATTGTTGTATCGCAAACGCTTGATGACCGACCCTATGAAAATGAAAGAAATAAATAAGGAACGCAGCGGTGACTGCAGCGGAACGGTTTCATAACCTGCCGGAAGAAAAAAAAGAACGTATTCTATCCGTGGCATCCGATGAATTCAGCCGGAAGGGATATGCCGGCGCCAGCATCAACAGCATTGTGGGCCAACTGGGAATTGCCAAAGGGTCCCTGTTTCAGTATTTCGGCACCAAAGACGGGCTGTTCCGGTTTGTCTTCTCCCACGCTCTGGAAAGGGTCAAAGACAATCTGCGGGTGGTCCGGGACAATGCCTCCCGCAAAGACCTGTCTTCGCGGCTCCAGGATACGCTGCTGGCGGGCGCATGGTTCATTCGCAAACATCCGCTGCTCTATCGGCTTTACCTGCAGCTTCTGACCGATGATACCATTCCCTTCCGAAACGACATGCTGCTGGCGCTGCGACAGTACAGCTTCGAATATATCCGTTCTCTGCTGGATGACGCCAGGCGGCGCGGAGAGTTGGCCGACCATGTCGAACTGAACCGGGCGGCCTTCATGCTGGATGCTGTGATGGACCGGTTTCTTCAGGCACAGGCTGTGCCCCATATGGATGCCGGACTCGGGCTGTTTGACGGCGATATATCGGATATCCGGGCCTGGATTCAGGATCTGGTGAGGATGATGCTGAGCGGGGTCGAAAAAAGCTGAAATGGTCGAGGATTATGTGTTGATTCTGGCAGCCGTGAAGCCTGAGGTCGAGGGGGTGCTGGATCGCATCAGCCATGCCGGCGACCGCATGATTGGCGGCCGGTTGGTTAGCCGCGGCCGGTTGGATGGCATACCGCTGCAGATTGTTGTTACCGGCCCGGGAATCCTCAATACGGTTCAGGCTCTGACCGTCTGTATCGAAAACGCCAGGCCGCTTCTGGTGCTTCAGATCGGCTGCGGCGGAGGATTCAGCCGGCTGGGCATGAAGAACGGTGATTTGGCTGTGGCCACATCCGAAGTTGACGTTCACCTGGGCATCGACACGGGAATGCAGCATGCGCCCCTGATCGCCCTGCCTTTTCCGGTTCTGGAATCCGGGGGCAGGGAATTGAAGGCCGATTATCCCTTGAACGGAGAGCTTGCCCGGACAGTGTTTCAGCGGCTGCGGGATGTTTACGGGCCGGAAGGCATCGGCGTATTCATGGGGCCCTTTATTACGGGATCGACGGTTACGGGATCGGATGAACGGGCAGATTTCCTGTTCACGGCCTATTCACCATGCGTGGAGTCCATGGAAGGAGCCGGAGCCGCCTTTTTATCCCATTATTATCGACTGCCGCTTCTGGAAATCCGCTGTGTCAGCAACTTGGTGGGAAACAGGGATGTATCGACATGGAATCTTTGCCTTGCCTGCCGGCGGGCAGGGGAGGCGGCTGCAGATATCATTGAATTTTTCGACAAGGAGCGTTATGACCACCCCGTTATCTCTGGCTTATTCCACCTGTCCCAATGATACGTTCGCTTTTTTCGGTCTGGCGAGCGGTCTGGTGACATGTCCGGGTGTTTGCCTTCAGATCACCCTTGCGGATGTGGAGACACTGAATCAGTCCGCCCGAAAGCGTACGTATGACATCACCAAACTCTCTTTTGCGGCTATGGGGCGTCTGAGATCGCGTTATTGGCTTCTGAAAAGTGGGGCAGCCCTGGGCCGGGGATGTGGTCCGCTGATTGTAGCCAGACCCGGAAGCGACATCGCGTCGCTGCCCGGCTCCATGATAGCGGTGCCGGGCATGGATACCACCGCCTGCCTGCTGACGGGCCTCTATCTGGGTAATCCGCCCAGGGCGACAGCCATGACATTTGACCGGATCATGCCCGAAGTGTCCAATGGGAATTTCGATTTCGGTGTGATCATTCATGAAGGCCGGTTTACCTATCCGGAATACGGCCTGATTCCTATCCTTGATCTGGGGGAGTGGTGGGAGCGACAGACCGGGCTTCCGGTGCCGCTGGGATGTATTGCCGCCGGCAAACACCTGAATGTGGTGGTGGTGAAACAAGTTGAACAGGCGATTTCAGACAGCATTGCTTTTGCCTTTGCCCATCCGGACCAGACAGCACCCTATGTCCGGGAGCATGCCCAGGAAATGGCGCCTGCTGTCATTCAGCAGCATATTGACCTGTATGTGAACGAATTCTCTTTGAATCTCGGGGCTGAAGGCGTTCAGGCGATCGAAACTCTGTTTGCCATGGCCGAAGCCCGCGGGATTGTTGCGCCGGACAGAAGCCCTTTGTTTATATCCTAAAACCTGCGATCTCTATCGCACATGCCTTCTTGCCTTGTTTATAAAGGTATATACCAGTAGAGCAGACACTGCAATTATGAGTCTTGCATTAAGCTTTTAATTCCTTGCTAATCGTAACCATACTGTTTAAGTTTGCACCTCAAAGTAGGTCTACTGATTCCCAACGTGCGGCAGACATCTCCCAAATGTCCGTGTTTGACCATGAACACACGCAGTATGTGCTCTTTTTCCACGTCGGCTAAAGTTCTCTCCGATATAGTCTGTGATGAGGCTCCCTCTATCTCCGAAATAGAGTTCATTATGTCTTCGGTAGTTAATACTGATGACTTTGTCAGTACCACCGCCCTGGTCAAACTATTCTCAAGTTCTCTCACGTTGCCGGGCCAAGAGTAGCTTTCCAGTTGGCTTATGGCCTCGGAGGTCAGAGTCTTGGCTGGCACCCCCAGCTTTCGCCCTATTTTTTCTAGGAAGTAGCAGGCTAACAGGGGAATGTCAGATCGACGGTTTCGCAGCGATGGAGCATGAATAGTCACTACTTGTAGGCGGTATAAAAGATCCTTCCTCATCCGCCCATCGGAGGTCATCTGGGCCAAGTCCTGATTTGTGGCGGCCAATATGCGGGTGTTGGAATGCATGATCTGACTGCCCCCCACCCTGGTATATTCCTTCTCTTGCAGAAATCTTAAGAGTTTACTTTGAAGCCGTAGCGGCAGTTCGCCGAGTTCATCAAATAAAATAGTACCCTTCCCGGCCAACTCCAGTGTTCCTTTGCGGGTAATTTCCGCCCCGGTGAAGGCGCCCTTTTCATAGCCGAACAGTTGACTCTCAGTAAGCGTGTCCACTAAAGTAGAGCAATCCACCACCATGAACGGCTGGATTCGGGAGGCACCCTGATAGTGGATGGCCCGTGCAATCAGTTCTTTCCCCGTACCGGTCTCACCTTGGATGAGTACCGTGACCCTGGACTCCGAGACCATTGCAATCTTTTTGAAGACCTCTTTCATGGCCTGACTCTTTCCCACGATGTACGGCGTCCCTTCAGAAGGATAGGCAAAGGTTGCTGGTTCGGACTGTTGCTGGGACCTTTGGGCAAGGCTTACTTTATCGAAACGATTTAGGGCGGCGTCCAGCTCGTTGATATCTATAGGTTTATGTATGAAGTCAAAAGCACCCAACTTTATGCAGCGGATGGTGTTCTCCATATCCTGAAAGGCCGTGATCACAATCACCTGGGTGGCAGGCATCTCCTGCCGCAACCGTTCCAGGATGTTCTGTCCGTCCATGTCCGGAAGCTTCAGGTCCAAAATCACTAAGGCGGGATGCATGATAAGTGCCTTTTTCAGGCCATTCTGCCCCCTTAACTCGGTTGAGACCTCCCATCCGCGCTTTTCGAAATAAACCCTCATAGAGTCCAAAAGGGAAGCCTGATCATCTATGACTAGCACCTGCCTGATCAATGTCTCACCCCGCTGGTAGCCTGAGATAGACGCTCAAGCCTCGCAGTCGGTTGAGCTTCACCCTCACCGAGCCGCCATGAGCCTCAATTAACCTCTTAACATTATGCAATCCCAATCCGGTCCCAGTGGCCTTTTGGCTGAACATGGGGTCAAGGAGGTAAGGCAGCATTTCCTTGGGTACACCTGGACCTTGGTCCGAGATCAATATTTCCACCCAGTTGTCGGCGCCTGCATTATAAGGCCGAGCGGAAATTGCCACCCTGCCCCCAGAGGGCTGAGCTTCCACAGCGTTGAAGAGCAGGTTTACCAGTGCTTGTTCAAGTCGTTGCGGATCTGCCTTGATTTTTTCAATTCGGCGATTAAATTTGAGGAAAACTGTAACCTGGTTATTGGTCAAACGCTGACGCATGCTATTCAGGCAATGCTCAATCAACTTTCTGAGATCTATTGTTTGGTGAGCTAATCTCAAGGGGAAACTTATATCCATCATCTCTTGCAGGCTCCTCTCTATCTGGGTTACTTCAGCAAGGCAAACCTGCAAAAGCTGGAAGCGTTCCGGGTCCATCTCAGTCTCGGAAAACAACTGCATGTTCATCCTTACCGTGGAGAGAGGGTTTCTCACTTCATGGGCCAGAGAGGCAGCTTGTTGGGCCAGCGCCTTGAGTTTCTCTGTCTCCCGATATTTGTTCTCTAACTCCACTCGTTCGCTGATGTCACGGCATATTCCGATATTTGCCATATCGTGTCCAAACATGGATCGCTTGGCTATAATTTCGGTAGATTGCTTGCTGCCATCCCTGTAAAGACGCATGTACTCAATCCTGGCCGGCACTTGGCTATGGCTGAAGCTTAGCTCGTATATTTTCCGAATCTGATCCCTGTGTTCCATCGCTACAAAGTCAAGGTAATTCGCCTGAAGCACCTGATTAATTGTGTATCCGTGCATATGTGCGAAGGAACGATTGGCAAAGACTACACGGCCTTCAGCCAGGACAAAGAAACCATCGTTAATATCCTCCACAAGCGTTTTGTATTTTTGCTTCGACTCGGCAAGTTCATGTGTACGGGCTTCTATCTTCTTTTCCAGAATTTCGGTGTGATTGCGTAAAAAGTTTTCGTGGATGCTCTGGAAGAATTCTGAAAACTGAGTGATGGTAAAGAGCATACATTCTTGGAGCTTAGTGATCACCGGCTCCAGCTCCCCTGCTTCTATCTCGGCAAATAAAAGTGGCACCAGTGTCTGCCGGTAAAGTTCAAATGCCTTCTGTACTTCTGATACCTTGAATCCTTCACTGAACCTTTTTTGGGCAATACTGGTAATGAACTCTTTGAGGTCAGTCCAGTCATCATGAAGCATCACCTGGCGGAAGGCAATTGCAGCATGGTTCATGCGACTCAGGAGATCCTGTTGCGGCTCTCGGTGGTAGCGGATCGACCTGTCGCTGTACAGCGATTTAAACCACAAAGCCACAATTTGTTCATGGCGCAGTTGAAAGAATTCCCTTGTATTCATTTAGCTCTCCATAAACGATTGCAAATCAGGCTCACAGCCGATTATATCTCATATTGCCTTCTTCAACAATGAAATAGAACATCGTTAAACTGCTACAATACGACTCCATTCCGTACATGGCAATAGATTTTGTCAAATTGTAAAAATTATTCAATATCTATTGAAAATAAACTTCAAAGTCTATGATAGCCAACAGATAACTATTTAATAATAAAGAAAGATAAAAAAGGCACAGAACTTGCTTTTACTAACAGCCATGCTCGGAGCAGACGCAACGGAAGATGAAAAAGGTCGGAGTTCGAAGTTAACAACGCAGTGCTTTGCCTTCACCCGCATGTCGCCGGTGGAGGTAGTGAAAGGAGAAATGTATGGAAGGTTTTGTTCCTTGGCCCACGGAATTCGCACAACGCTACCGTCAGGAGGGTTACTGGCAGGATAAGACAATAACTGAAGTAATGGATGAATCTTTTGAACGCTTTGCGTCCAAGCCGTTGCTTATCTCAGCGCAAAGCGGTCGGACTTATACCTATCAGGAATTCGGGCATTTGGTCAACCGGCTGGCTCTTCACCTGAAAGCCTTGGGACTCAAGCTTTATGATCGGGTAATTCTACAAATTCCCAATCAACCGGAAGTGCTTTTGACCTATCTTGCAATTCTCAAGGCAGGGGGAATCCCCATCATGGCTCTCCCCCCTCATCAGGAGGCCGAAATTGGCTACTTCGCAAAGCTTGCAGAGGCCAAATGCCTAGCGATATCATCTACATACCGCAATACTGACAAGCAGCAGATGGCTAAAAACATTATGAAGGAGGCCCCCTCGCTCGATATGGTCTTGGTAACCGGCGGCGAACCCCGGCAGGGTTTCCACTCACTGGACAGGCTA
The DNA here is from genome assembly GCA_903953895.1 of uncultured Desulfobacteraceae bacterium. GTDB lineage: Bacteria > Desulfobacterota > Desulfobacteria > Desulfobacterales > Desulfatirhabdiaceae > RAAP-1. The sequence continues at coordinate 7,439 of CAJBLH010000006.1, forward strand.
CTGGCCGACCCCATCGAGGAAAGAATTGATGACTGTACGATGCCACGACCAGATACTGATTTGCCGGCCGTTCTCCAGTTGTCGGGTGGTACTACAGGTATTTCAAAGCTCATACCCAGAACGCACAACGATTACGTTTACAACTTTCTTTGCAACGCCGACGTCTGCGATCTGAGCCAGAGTAGCGTCATGCTGATGGCAATCCCACAGCAGCACAACTTTGCCATTGCCTGTCCCGGATTCATGGGTTTGGCTGCGAGTGGTGGTTGTGAAGTGCTGAGCGACCTTCCCTCTCCACAATCCGCTTTGGAGTTGATCCCAAAATACCAGGTCACTCACTGGACTGCAGTTCCGGCAATGATAATCGGGATGCTTAACTACCCTGATCGGAACCAGTACGACCTACGATCCCTGGAGATGATCTTAACTGGCGGCCAGAAGCTTAACCCCGAGGTAGCCTATCGCATCCGGCCGGAGTTGGGCTGTGATGTCCAACAAGTCCTTGGTATGGCCGAGGGGCCACTTTTGTGGACCCGTCGGAACGATCCAGATGAGGTGCGTTTCGGCACCCAGGGCCGTCCACAATCCCCGGCTGACGAATTCAAAATAGTGGATCCAGCAACCGAGATAGAAGTGATGCCTGGCGAAATGGGCGAACTCTGGTGCCGGGGTCCGCATACCATACGCGGCTACTACCGAGCTCCGGAGCATAATGCCAAGGCCTTCAGCGCGGATGGCTTCTACAAGTCAGGTGACTTGGTGAGGCTGCATCCTAGTGGCAATATCGTCGTAGAGGGCAGGTTGAAGGATTGCATCAATCGCGGCGGGGAGAAAATCAGCGCCGAGGAGATTGAAAATCATATCCTGGCCAATTCCCAAGTAAACATCTGCGCCTGTGTGGCTATGCCGGACCCGGTATTGGGGGAGAAGGTGTGTGTTTTCGTAGTACTCAAGCCCGGCAAAGAGCTGACCTTGGCCGAGCTGAATCGCTTTCTGCTGGAAGAGCGGCGCATCGCCAAATATAAGCTTCCCGAGCGTCTTGAGTTGCTTGACACTCTGCCACTAACTAATGTTGGAAAGTTAAACAAGGTGGCATTAAGGGCCGCGATCGCAGCGAAACTGGAATAAAGATTTTGTAATGTATCCTAAGTTTTTTCCCCTGCCTGATTGCGGTTGGCGCCATTCTTTAGATCACGCCGAAGGGTTATAAACGCTGAGTCCACAATGTAATATTTTATAAAATTGACTATAAAGCTCACAAGACAACTTTGTTAAGACTCTTCATCAAAGTCTAATTGAAATACTATTGAAAGTAAAACAAATATATGGAGGTTCTAATGAGTCAGACGGAAGCAGCAGTTATTTCGTCCAAAATAACAAAGACCCCTGCAATAAATTCAAAATTGACCGGGATTATTTTCTCAGCCGTGCTTGCTGCAATCATATTGATTGCAAAACCTTTTACCGGCCTCTCGCCTCAGGGAAACGGTGTGATTGCCGTGACGCTATTGGGCCTATCATTTTGGATTTTCAGACCTGGCACACTCCCTTATTTTGCGGGCGCCGGTATCATCGTAGCCGGGGGACTCCTTTTGAAACTCCCCCTAAATGTTGTTATTGTAGGTTATACCTCTTCCGCCATGTGGGTGTTGCTACCAGCACTTTTTTTCGGTTTTGCTTTGGTGAAAACGGGGCTGGGAAAAAGGATATCCTATGCGGTTCTTAAAACATTCCAGCCCAGCTATATCGGTATAAGCGTCAGTTGGTTCATCATCGGGATGCTCCTCTCTGCCCTCACACCGTCTATTACCGTCAGGATTGCCATTGTCATGCCCATTGCCATGAGCCTTGTCGAGGCTTGCGGTCTTCCGGACAAATCCAGAGGTTCAGCATTTATCTGTTTTGTGGCTTTTGCCACGGCACTTTTGCCGGGGACCGGGTGGCAAACCGGTTCACTTTGGGGAATCTTCATGATGGGCTTTTATCCTCCGGAAATTAAGCCTCTTATAACTCCCGGGGTATGGTTTCAGTACATGGCATTCCCGTGGATTTTCATCACTGTCGTGTATCTGGCACTGCTATATCTTATACTTAAGCCCAGTGAGCCCCTTCAATTGAATCGGGAAGCATTCAAAGATCAATACGCTGCCTTGGGGAAAATCACAAAAGACGAGATCGTGTGTGCCGTCGTACTCGTAATTGCTCTGATCCTGTTCTCAACCGAAAACATGACAGGAATCAAGACACCGGAGGCCGCGATGATGGCCTTTGTGGCGCTGATGATCTTTGGCATCATCAAGCTTCCTGATATTGGAACAGGCGTAAGCTGGGATATCATCAACTTTTTCGGTGTAGTAATCGGTTTATCAGCTATGTTTAAAACAGCAGGGGTATCGGAATGGGCTAAACCGTTTATCGAACCAGGCATTCTTTCCATGGCCGGTTCTCCGCTCCTACTCCTTCTGTTTCTGACAGTAATTTTATGGGTTATTCGCTTTATTGATATCCCTTGGGGTTTTACGACCTTTGCGATCCTTTCTCCGATTTTTATACCACTTTATCAGAAGTTTGGACTTCATCCTGCCTTGATTAGCGTCGCCTTTATCGCTGCCGGGAACTCTTATTTCCTTGCTTATCATCAACCATTTATCATGATCAGCGACACCTGTACCAAATCGAGAGGGTGGTCCGGCGGTCAAGTGGCGATAGCGGGCTTTCTTTATGCCATTGCTATTATTATGGGACTCCTTGTGAGTGTAGTTTACTGGAAAATAATGGGATTGATGCCAGCCTAGGGTATATTAAGTCAATAAGTTGGGAGTGATCCAGGCAATGCAAGACGTAGCACCTTTATCGGATCAATCGCCTTGGTTCGATCTGATTCATGTTTTCCTTGACCTTTTGCGACTTCGCTTTTTTTCATCGGGTGTATCACGCTCTTTAAAGGTTATTGACTTGATCTCTTCCAAAAGCAGGAGTTTTTGTGCAATACCCTACACAAACGGATACGATTTGTCCCGTAAAAAATGATCTGCTTCTAAATTATTTTACAAAAATCCCCGTTTGCGATTCCCGCAGCCTTCACAGGGAGGAGAAACACCATAGGTACACCTGTTGCAAACATCACAATGCCACTCACGCCAATCCCGACACGTGCCACATTTCTCACAATGACATGTGTAACTGTCTTGAACAACTTCGCCCCAACAAAAAGAATACCAATACGCATCCCCACATTTTGATCAAAAATAGGTAACATCTCAAAAAGGGTTATTCTCAATCTGCTCAGCAACAGCAGAGATGCCATCCTTAAACGAAGGAAAAACGATGGTCAGCCGGTGTAACCGGAAGCCTCGTGGATGTGACGGTGGTTCAGACAGAAATCTCATAGATATCACAAAGGGGCTCAAATTCAATCGATGCAATCGATATGGTCAAGATTACGGATATGTCCGGAACCATCCCAAGCAGCGGCATTGCAATCACCGTCACCGCCTGGGATGCATCCGGCAATGCAATTCCTTAATCCGCACCTGCGGCTCCTTTGATGCTTTACAGCCGTGCTACAGCCGCCATTATATTTCGGATTTTTCAGGTCCGGCATCTTTTCGTCAACGGGTGGCAGCATAACCATAAAGGCAAGGGATATAGACGGAAATCTGATTCCTGAATCCGCAAGCGCTCCTGCCTTGAAACTCTATAATCACGGTACAACCGCCATTCATCTATGTAAATTTAATATATCGCGATCTGGGATATTGTTTCATGTGAGTTGCCTTACTAATCATCTGAATAAGATACTAAATTTTTTCAAGTTCTTCTACCATTGCTTGATTCAACAGGTTAAATTGTGTTTCCAACTCAGCTATTTGCGTTGCAACAGTTTGCAAGTCTCTGGTCATGGCCGATTTCTCTATCTCAAAGACCACATTCCGCAGACGTTCTCCTCCCACATTAGCAGATGCTCCTTTGATAGTGTGAGCCTGTTTTGTTACCTCTGTCGCATCTTCAGCACCCAGATACCCCTTCAAAGCTATTATCTGTAGGGGTATATCTTTCAGAAATCCTTCAATAACCATTTTGGCCAAATCCTTATCATCCAATAACCTTGTCATTAAGCTCTCTTTGTCAAATATGGGATATTGAGACACGGAACTTAATTCTTGGGTGGTGGAAGGTCTGTTTTTTTGTTCGATGTCAACTGTTTCTTTTTTATTAGGTAGCCATTTCTTTAGAGTTTCAGCCAATGTATAAGGAGAAACTGGTTTAGATACGTAGTCATTCATGCCTGCTTTCATGCAGTTTTCCTTGTCGCCCTGCATGGCGTGAGCGGTCATGGCGATAATGGGAATCCGGCTAATGTTGCTTTTAGATTTGAGCTTACGAATTTGACGGGTAGCCTCAAGCCCATCCATCTCAGGCATCTGCACATCCATAAGCACCAGATCGTAGGGCAGGGTTTCGAGAGACTTGATCGCTTCATTGCCATTGGCCACTGCATCAGCACGCAGACCCAGTTTCTTCAAAATCCCAAGGGCTACCTGCTGGTTTGTGATATTGTCCTCGGCTATCAAAATTCGATACTTACAATCAGTGAAAAACTTCATCGTTTCCTGGACAGTGAATCTGGTAGTGATTTTAAACTGATTAGCTTTGTTACAATCACCCAACGCCAGAGACAAAACAGCCTTGAGCTCTAGGTGGCGTATTGGCTTAGTCGTATATGCCGCAAAGCCAATCTCTTCAAAACGCTTAGCATCACCCCGCATTCCAAGTGAAGTCAGCATTACCATCCGGGTGGTAGCAAGCCGATCATCCGATTGGATTCTTCTGCCCAATGTCTCACCGTCCATTCCTGGCATCTGCATGTCGATTACGGCAATTCTAAATGGATCATTCTCATTGAGTGCCTTGTAGAGATACTGAATCGCTGAGTGACCGTCCATCACCTCAGTTGGACGCATACCCCAGGATGTCAAGCGTATGGTCAGGAGTTCCCGGTTTGTAGCGTTATCGTCGACAATAAGCACTCTCACATTAAGCAAATCCGCAGGAATGATACTTTCAATATTCGCTTTGACATCCTGTTTTTCAAGGCGTGCTGTGAACCAGAATTCTGAACCTTTTCCTTCTTCACTGCATACACATGTTTCTCCACCCATTAACTCAGCCAATTGTTTGGAAATAGCAAGGCCCAGCCCTGTACCGCCGTAATGGCGTGTGGTCGATGTGTCAACCTGACTGAACTTGTCGAAAAGTATATTAATTTTATCTTTGGGAATGCCGATGCCTGTGTCGCGCACAGAAAAACGCAGTAGCACACCGTTTTCATCCATTTTAATCAGTGAGACACGGATCGTCACCTCTCCAGTTTGGGTGAACTTGACAGCATTGCCCGCCAAATTGGTTAGAATCTGGCGTAAACGGCCTGGGTCACCTCGCAGAAACATTGGAACATCCATATCGGCGAAGCAGAGAAATTCCAGTCCCTTTTCATGAGCTCGCACGGCTAATGTGGCGGCAAAGTCGTCCAGCAGATTCGACAGATCAAAATCAAGCGTCTCCAGGTCGAGCTTTTGAGCTTCAATCTTGGAGAAATCGAGAATGTCGTTGATCAGGTAAAGCAGAGACTCACTGCTGTTGAGTACGATTTCAGCGTAATGACGTTGGATATCATTTAATTCCGTATCCAGCAGTAGACCGGTCATGCCAATGACACCGTTCATCGGGGTTCTGATCTCGTGACTCATGTTTGCCAGAAATTCACTCTTGGCGGCGTTGGCAGCGTTGGCAACCTCCATCAAATTCATTGAGTCATCAAGTGATTCCTTTAATCGGGTATTGATCTCCTGGAGTTGATTGCTTTGCTTCTTCATGGACGTCATCATCACCGCAATCTGCGTGATCGAGGGACGAAATACGAGTAGGAATTCAAGTAGCAAGACCAACATTCCCACCACCAGTATAACTCGATCCAGGTTCTGCATTGAGTCAATCCGTTCCTTAGCCTCCTTGTCAAACTGGAAAGTGATCTTGTCCATCAGTTCAAGAAAACGTGACTCATTCCGCAGCATCACATCTGACGTTGCATTGACAAGAAGGGGGTCTGTAACAAATTGACCATCCTGCATTTGTGTTAACAGATATTCCAAAGAATCTACCATAGCTGCGTGGAACGGTTCCATTTCTGTAAACAACACCCTAATCTCTGAGGAGTTCTGCCTCGCCGGCAAACCCAGTTTCTCGTCACCATATTGCAAACCTAAGTGGGCTATGTTCCATGAGGCAAGTGAATCGGAAGTCTCTTTGAGACGGTTTATGAGTGACTCGCTGTCGGTTACGTGTTCTAAGGCTAAAACACACTTGGTCAGTCGCTGACTCAGCATCCTCTGTCTTCCTGAAAGGTTGATGACCCGTGAGTCACTACCGTTACGTTTGATGGCGTACTGCATAATCAATGATGATGATAGAATCGTCAGGGCGATGAAAGTCAGGGCAATGCCATAGATTACCTTAAAGTGCTGCAGACGCTTTTCGTTCATGAACTGCATTGTCCCATCCTATTAGTTTTAACCCAGTAGTAATTTAAAGAATAGCAACTATTTCCAGAGTAGCATCTGTTGAACATGTTGAAAAGAAATTCCGTAAGCACCTGCAACAAAATTGTTCGAGCGGTTGCATGGTCGCCTTCCAGATAACGGTCTACATGCAACATTTCTCTTTTCTTCTTACATGTCAACATTATTTGATGCTTTATGCCTATTTCGGGATAATTTGTGGAAAGACTTTGTCGGATGAGGTATACCGAACAGCGAGTGGAGGTGGAGCAAGAATTATCGATAAATTCAAAGAGAGAAATGTAGCCCCCCTGAATAACCGGGCAACCTGCTGAACCTCAAAGCATAGAAGCAAAGCATCCCGGACCAGTGGAAAAATGACAATAACACACAACGCAACATAAGGAATTCTATCAGTTATAATGGTGGCTTGCCCCAAAGCTCCCAGGATTTATAGCTTTGTGGACAAAAGTATGACTAAGGAATGAGATCGCACAGCAAATGTGTGCTGCCCCTTACTTCAGTTACCTGTCACGACGCTCGTGCCGCTTCCCATCTTTGTTGCCCTACCTGATAGACTTTTTTTACAGATGCATTAACGATCTGGCGTCATTTCATATTTCCGCAATTCGCCGAAACGCTGATGCAGCATAATTTTCGTCTCTATTTTTATTTTTGCATATGATCCGTCTGATGTGGTCATAGTGAGTTCTTCTGATCAAACCGATTCGAGCGTGCGGCTAGCCCTGCGAAAAAAAGAGCACTGATTGTTGAAAATAAATCTTCCTATTGTGCCGATGTATATTTAATAGAATCATATGACATTATTCAGCACAAGCATATCAAGGAGTATCGGTGTACCGATACCATCTATCTATCTAAAATAATTAATGATACTATGGGGGTCAGAAAAGTTTTGTGGTAGAGGTATAGGTGCTCTTTCTATCCACAGGAAACCCCGGCGCCATCTGATACGATAAAATTCATGCAGGGAAAAAATAGTGCAGGTGAGATTCAAGCATGGTCGTTGCGGTAGTTGTAGAAATGAGATTGGAGGAAAATCCAAATAGTCAAATTTAAAGTCAGGAGACAGTCACTCCAGCCATAGAAGCCGGTGCATCTATCTCCTGACTCTCTGTTGCATCATCTGGAATGTAGGAATTCACTCACCAAGCGATTCCAGCCAACCTCTGGAAGCTCGCTATATATATCTGAAATTGCCTCACCACCGGTTGCAGCCATTCGATATTTCATTTCTTCACCGTATGCGTCCGCCACAAGATTTTGCAGCCGGAAGTATTCTTCATCGATCCAGTTCTGGCTTTCATTGCCGAAAAACAGGTTCTTCAGGTTGTTTTTTAGAGAAGACGGTTCGATCACCATCAACCATCCTTCGCCGTAGGGATCATTATTGAAAGTCTTTGTATTTTTCACAACTTTATGATTAATGGCAACGACTGTTCCATCTACTGGGCTAAGTGTTGGTGCTTCATTTCCGTTACGCTTCAAAACAGCCTGTGTGTTGTTTTGACTGAGTCTTTCTCCCAGTCCCGGCATCTCTATTTCATCCTGGGGGCCAAGCAGGCGTAGGGCAAAGTCGTCAACACCTACGCGAACTTTTCCACCATATTCCACTCTGGCCCAGGTATGGCCGAAGTGATAGTAATGATCGCGTGCGACATTGAAACCAGAAGCGACATCAAGAACCGGTGTCTGTAAATTCGGCAGATAGCTGTTGTCATCCATCATCTGATCAAACGCGCACTTGGCGCAGTTATATCCATAAGAGCAAAGCCCGTATGAGATTCGACCGCTCAACATGTGGCGGCATTTCCCTTGTTTCATCAGAAGCTGCATTCTTGGGGTTGAACTGCCAGAAGTACCGGTAGTTTTTCTTTTCTCTTCAAAATTTGCAAGCACCCGCTGATCGGTGGCGCATCCCAGGCAGTTAAAAGCGTTAACGCATTTCGTGGACTTGATCACGCCGGCCCTGCTCCAAACACATAGATCGTTTGCCATCGAGAAAACAATCGGTTGTCTGTCTTTTTTCTGAACACTCTTTTGCATGGTAAACCCTCCTATTTTTGACGCTAATCAGCCACTATAACTTATATGAATCGAATTGAACTGTCTGCCTGTGTTAATTCGGCAGGTATCCGGCATCTTCCATCATCTGGTCAAAAGGGCACTTGGTGCAGCCATACCCGCGAGAGCAAAGCCCGTAAGAGATATTGCCGCTCAACATATGGAGGCACTTTCCTTGTTTCATCAGAAGCTGTGATGCGAGAATTGCGTTCTGATTAGCCATTGACTGTCTTTCGATTCTCTGTCTTTCCATGATGCACCTCCATTTGTTTGGCGGGTTAATTTCGTTTTGAAATTACCATTTTGCATCATATGTGCCAGATTAAATTATTTAAGTCAGAAATATTTTAACATACTATAATTACAATAATTAAAATTATTTAATTATGGTGAGCCGCTGAAGCAATCGTTCGATCTTGGTTGATCACTCTGCTTCAGATTGCACATGTTTGGTCACAAAAATTTAATAATAATATTATTTCAGGTGGTTATATATATGCTTTATTTTGCATAAGGTGGTGCAATATACAGCAGTAACGATTGTGTCTTATTCTTTGGCCGGCGAGATTCTAATAATGATGGTGAAGGTGGTGATATCAAACTGGAGATGGCGCAGGCGGTGTATCCCGGCGGTGGCGGAAGCGTTCAATGATATATTCGCTCCTTTTATATAGAAATTATTATGTAAGTCTGTATGAAAAAATTATCTGTATTTCTACAGATGGTGATTGTTGTAACTTTGGCGGCATCGCAACGACTGGCCCAATCGACTGGTGCTTGGAAAAGATCGGGTACGTTCCCGAAAGGGCGCTGTTCGAAACCACATCAAAGTTAGACGATCAGTTCCACTTTACTGAGAATGAAATATTTCTTCATTTTATTTGGCGAAGAACTGGCCATATCTTCGCTGCTAAAAAATTATTTCACAGCAAAGCTATGTATAAATCCAATTATTTCATCGTGCAGTATGTATGGGGAAATTGTAACAGACAGTACTTTATCGTTTCTCTTTGATTCGTAATTATAGGTTTCCCGTTTCTTATCTTTTATTTCTGATAAAATTTTTTCTATTTTTTCAATGCTTTCCTGTTTTTTATGACAGTATCTTATGTCCATACCAATATATTCTGGCTTTCGGTCAACGATCTTTGCACTATATTCATTGTAGTATAGGATTCTCCCGTCCAGATCTGTCACGGTGATTCCAACAGGGAATTGATCCAACAGGGCTTCCAATTCAATTTTATTCATACTGATGATCCTTTCAAGTATCTATAAATATAATTATTTTCATTAGTAATGTATCATGATATCATTTACCAGTTGGTAATAGTGATTTTTATCCAGGTTATCGAACCAATGCTTCATAAGGCTCCAGGCGGACTATATGGGCGACACGAATACCTGATAGATTATCAACTTATATATAATGAAATCACTGCGTATCTGGCTGGTACAGTACCATCTCAATAGATCGCAGCCGAATCTTACCCCCCGCTAAAAAATCCAAAAAATACTTTTTTTACCTTTTATTTCTTGGGGGGTGGACGTTACCCCCCCCCTCTCCCCCAGTGGGGGGAGGTCGGGGGGGAGTTGAAAGATATAATGAATAGATTGGAACTTTTTGAAAAATTCCTTCAAAATCAATGATGAAGCAAATGATTAAAAACACCAATACGATTCTCTACTGCAGCCAATGGGAAGAAACGGTTCGGTTTTACCGGGACAGGTTGAAGCTGTCTGTTCATTTTTCCACAGACTGGTTTGTCGAGTTCTCTCTGCACGAATCGTCCTGGCTCAGCATTGCCGATGAAAAACGAGCTTCCATTAAAACATCTTATGGAAAAGGCATCACTCTGTCATGGGAAGTCGGTTGGATTGAAAGCGCATGGGCCGAACTCCAAAAAAGCGGATTGGAGCCGACTGCAATTCAGAGCCACCCCTGGGGTGCTCGTTATTTCTTTCTTTTTGATCCGGAAGGGCATCGGATCGAATTCTGGCAGTCTTCTGCCAAAATACCTTAAATACCTTATAACCGATTAAAATATAGGCTCAATCAATACATCAATATCATCTGATAATGACGCTATGTCTCTGGCGCTAAGCTGTTCTGGAAGCGCATCAAGAAATATCCCTTGAACATCGACTTGTTCTTCTTTCGGGGAAAGTGAGATATGGCATCAGCACCAACTTTAATAGACTGCAATCCAGACAGAGCTATCCTTGAATTCCAAATCAGACGTCGGATAAGAAGTGAATCAGTGGTCAACATGTAGCCACGAATGGAGAAAAGAGATACGATGAAGAGCATGGACAAGGGCATAACGATCATGCCAAGAATCCAAAGAAGGCTTCCATGAGGGCCGGTGAATATGCCAATAACCGGGATACCAACAAGGATAGTAGCAGATAACCCCGTCATTACTTTCAGAGATTTCCCCCAAGGGGCATTAAATTCGCTATGCGGATACACATTATAATCTTTCGTATCTACGACAGATGAGCCATCACAAATCAGATATTGAAATTATGCGATTTGTAACTGCGCAACAGATGCAAAGGTATCCCCGCCGCTTATGTCTGGAACGATACTCAGCTCCAGCAATTTCACTCCGACAAGATCGACCGTGTAATCTTCAAACTCACTTGTCGTATCAGGCGGACTGAAGTTGTATTGCTGACGAACAATTTCACGATAAGGTATTGCTGGGTCCGGCGACCATCTCAATACGAACTCTTGAGTACGAGCCTGTTGAGCTTCGTGAAACAGCAATTGAATACGTTTGATTCTCTGAAAATCCTCAAACAAAAGGCGAATTGTCTGTTTTCCAGATTGTGCTGCCCGCCAACCTTGCTCGTAACCAGGTATCAGCGCCGCCTCTATTGGGTGTACCGCATCTTCAGATGTGACTTCAACTTGGGCCAATCGTTGTAAGTCAAGCCAGATTTGATCGATGGGTGAAGCATCTTGAGGATTTTGACAAATTATCCGCTTTCTCATTGGTTTTCCTTCTATATCTTCATTTTGACTTCATAACCGATAAACTTGATATTCTCTCTGTATGAATATCAGCAGGTTAAGTCAACAATAATCGTCGGTTGACCCATCAGAAAACATTGACATTCGCACAACCGATACTTATCACGGCGCTCGGGTCGTTTCCCAGCGTTGCCCTACCCTCCGAGCAGGTGCAGCAAATTACCATTTTTTTTCGGGGAGCCCATATTCATATCCGAGCCTTTGCCGTTTGTTGAGAGTTTCATTGAAGAGATCGATCGAGCCATAAAGAAATACGACCAAAATCTGAAGCTGATGAGAATTCAGAAAACATGGCTTTCCTTCAGCATTCTGGCAAGTTATTTAACGCCGCACAGTATGCTGTGCCAAATATGAAAGAGACACTGTTTGGGCAACCGCCCGATGGCCGCTATTTCCTGGATGTTCAGGCGCTCGATTATTCCGTGGGAAAAATTGTTGGTCATCAGCAATGTATTGTCGCTGATGCTCTTTACGGAACGAAATTGTTCATGGACAAGGCAACATCCTTACTGCCTTCAAGAGACCTTCGCATCAGGTCACGTTCGGCTTTTGCCTTTCTAAGCCGATCTTTCAATATCTCTTGATTATGAACTGGAGCAGCCAGAATCTCTTTTTCAAGCTTTTCCACTTCCCGAATGATACGATACAAATCTTGTGCGATCAATCTCACAGACATAAAGAAAAACGCTCCTGCAGGGTTATTTTACCGCGCCTAAAAAATGGCAGCTTCTTCGTTTTGATTGTCACATCTTCTCCGGTTTTCGGATTTCTGGCGATATATAGATTTTCAGAAAAATAATTTCGCTGCGTTATCTGTTGGGAATGGCCATAATCGTCTGCTTATATCAGATTTAGCATAATGGAACAACAGACAGCTTTGAAGGCCAGAACACAATGTTTTGCCGGAAGACCTGTCCTTCGCGAGGAACACCAAGAACAAGGCATTGGCTGCCCACTTCCGGGCTGGTTCTTTAGTGGTGAAACTCCGCTCTCGAACACGCTAAATTCCATCTGCGTGTCTTCTTCGGCCCCGATATCCTTATCTCGGTTACATCCGGTTAAATCGCCAAAATAACCGGATATATCGTTTGACAGTGAACCACCGGCGGGATAATGTAACCAAGTTTCTCCTGGTTCTTCGGAACGCAAACCGATCAGAGGCTGAAACCTGGGACGCCGATTCATCAACCATACGAAAAAAGCCGTTGCTTGGCAACCTATGAGGCCAAAAGAGAGCGGAATAAAATGATGGAAGAATAATTCGTCACTCATAATTCATCATTTCTTCTGGCTTCATCCGGAATCCCGGCGCCTTGAGTTTAAGGAAGCATGGCCCAAGGGTGAGCAGATTGCCCGCACAGTGGTTGCTTTTGCCAACGGGGCCGGCGGAAAACTCGTGGGTTCATCGTGGATTAGCGTGACAATAACACAAGTCCGCTGGTTCCCAAGCTCCAGCTTGGGAACCGGCACCACGAAGCTCCAGCTTCATGTCATTTTCCATGATGATTCGATTGCATGAGAAATGACATGAACACGGGAAGCGGGAGCTTCCCGACTGGGTTCCCAAGCTGGAGCTTGGGAACCAGCGGCAAA
>CAJBLH010000007.1 GCA_903953895.1 uncultured Desulfobacteraceae bacterium
ACGGGCAGCGGGTTGTGGTCTCCGGCGGCGATTATAGCGCTGAGATTAACGCCCGGGTCAGTCCCTTCATGCATCCGGAAGCCGTGTTCATGGTGCGTGGATTCGGACGCACCATTCCGGCCGAATCCAGGGCCTGCGGCAAGGGGGCGTCCGATGTTCGGTTGATGGCCGGGGGGCTCGACCAGTGGGATACTGCCGGCGGCGGACTGGCATTTCAGGAGCATTTCGTGTCGGTTCGAAAAGCCTGTGTGGGCGCTCTGGTCACCCAATCTAAAGTTTAGAAAGAACAGTATGAAGATTCGAATTCTAACAGCAGATCATGTTCGGGAAGTCCTGCCCATGCCAAAGGCCATCGAAGCCATGAAGCGGGCGTTCGGGCAGCTTTCGGCCCACCAGGCAGATATCCCGCTTCGGGGAGGCGTTGCCACGGAAAATGGGGTTACGCTGATGATGCCCGCTTTTCTTCACCAAAGTCGGGAATTGGCGATAAAAATTGTTTCGGTTTACGGGAACAATCCGCAGATGGGGCTGCCTACTGTCGCAGGATTGGTCTTGGTACTCGACCCGCAGACCGGTATGCCCCTGGCTTTGATGGAAGGCGCCAGCCTGACGGCTATTCGAACCGGGGCCGCTGGTGGCCTTGCTGCGGAACTTCTTTCCAGAAAAGATTCCGGCGCCGTTGCACTGTTTGGCGCCGGTGTGCAGGGCAGGGCTCAACTTCAGGGAGTCATGGCGGTCCGAAAAATCCATAAAGTCTTCATTCTGGATGCGTCTTTAAGTCAGGCGGAGAAACTGGCTGCTGAAGTGGCGAATTGGCCTTCTCTTCCGGAGATTGTCGTCTCATCGAATATTTGTGAAGCTGTCTCTCAGGCAGATATCGTGATCGCTGCGACAACTTCCCGCACGCCTTTGTTTGATGGCAACGATCTGCGGCCGGGAACGCATGTTACCGGAGTGGGATCTTTTACACCCGAAATGCAGGAAATCGATGAAGTTACGGTGCGCAGAGCCAGGGTGGTCGTGGATTCCCGTGATGCCTGCATGGCGGAAGCCGGCGACCTGATTATCGCCGGTGCTGTTATTTCGGCTGAAATTGGGGAAATCGTCAACGGCATTTTCCCACCGCGTCAAAACGATCAGGAAATCACATTTTTTAAATCGGTTGGCGTTGCAGTTCAGGATGCAGCGGCGGCTGCGGCTGTTCTGGCGGCAGCCGTCGAAAAAGGGTTGGGGAGTGTGATTTCATTATCCTGAGATACGCGTTTTTCAAGAGAGACGGTCATGAGAATGGACATCAATTGCGACATGGGAGAGAGTTTCGGAAGCTACCGGATCGGAGATGACGAAAAAATCATCTCTTATGTTACATCCGCCAATATCGCTTGCGGATATCACGCCGGAGATCCAGGGGTGATGGCGAAAACTGTCGAACTTGCCAAACAACACCAGGTTGCCGTCGGCGCGCATCCCGGATATCCCGACCTGATGGGATACGGCAGGCGGAGTATGGAAACGTTTCCGGGAGAAATTACAAATTATGTTCTGTATCAGATCGGAGCGCTTTCGGCGTTTGCCCGGGCGGCCGGGCTCGATCTTCAGCATGTCAAGCCGCACGGTGCGCTGTACAATCAGGCCGCCAGGGAAGAGCGGGTGGCGCAGGAAGTGATCCACGCCGTCCAGGCATACAATCCGGAGTTGATATTGTTTGTGCTGGCCGGATCACTTTGTGAAGAAATGGCCATCTCCGCCGGACTTCGCGTGGCGCGCGAAGCATTTCCGGATCGCGCTTATCTAAGCAGCGGCCAACTGGCTCCCCGGTCCATGCCCGGGGCGGTTCTGCATGATCCGGAAATTGTCAGGGAGAGAGTGGTAAAACTGGCGACAACAGGCATGCTGACCAGCATTGAAGGAAAAGAAATGCGTTTTAAGGCAGACACCCTGTGTATTCATGGGGATACGCCGGGCGCATGGAAACTGGCGGACGGGATTCGCAGCGCTCTGGAAGAAAACGGGATTCAGATTCTTCCGGTAGGATTTAATCGTGAGAGCGTGGAATAATAGCGCTCTCACGCGAATCGCTTCAGATCTTTCGAGAGCGGATAATCAGCATGGGCCGATCTATCTGCTGCATGACACCGGCTGCCACGCTGCCATAAAAAACCCGTGACATCCCGGTTCTTCCGTGGCTGGCTATTGCGATCAGGTCGGCATTTTCCCGCTGGGCGACAGAAATGATGGTTTCCACTACAGGTCCCTGTTCAACGTATTTACGGACATCGATGCCTTTTTCTCTGAATTCTCCCTGCCTTCCAGACAGATAGGCATTGTTATCTTCATATCTGTGGTTGAAGTCTTTCAGGCTTTCTTTGATTGTGTCTGTCAGCGCGCTGGTCATGTGCATGGATGGACTGGCGATTTGCAGCGGCTCCATTACCTGAAGTAGAATCACTTTTGACTTGTACTGGATGGCCAGATTTTCAACATGAGGAAGAATGCGTTCGGCTCTGACTGATCCGTCTAAGGGAACCAGTATGGTTTGATACATGTTGGAATGACTCCTTTGCTTCAAAAAGGTTCATTTTTCAAGTCCGGGATCGAATGCGTTGCCTGCGGCGGAGCAAAACATGCAACGCGATGTCGATTCCGGACTTGCATGGTTGAACAATGAAAAATCAAATATTTCGGGTTCGAATAATCAAAATGGGTCGATCGATTTTCTGCATGATTCCAGCCGTTACACTACCGTAAAATACGCGGGACATCCCCGTTCTGCCGTGACTGGCGACGGCGATCAGGTCTACTTTTTCCCTCTGAGCAACAGAGATGATGGTGTCCACCGCCGGCCCCAGCTCTACAATAACGCGGGAGTCGATGCCTTTTTTATGAAAATCGTCTTTAATACCGGCCAGATATGTGCTGATTTCTTCCTGCTTTCGTTTGAAGTCCATCAGGTGTTCATGGATGACATCTGTCTGAATGGTTGTTTCATAAAGAGAAGGATTTACAAATTGCAGGGGGGGCTCAACAACTTGAATAAAAATTACTTTTGCCTTGAACCGAGTTGCCAAATTTTCAACATGGGGAAGAATACTCTCGGCTCTGGGGGAACCGTCCAAGGGTACCAATAGCGTTTGATACATAGAATGCCTCCTTTTATTATCTCTGGGTTCATAAGATTGGGAATCGGATTTAGCCGTCTTTTTCATGATCATCAGTGGAAAAATGTCTGCATATGATACTTATACTTATGAAATAAGCAATCAACATGCAATAAAAAAAGAGGATGAACAAAATATTTCCAGGCAAATCAGGGATAATGACAGGAGGGAGTTTGAAAAAGCGTGTTGCAGAGCGTATGCCGGAGTCGAGCGATTCGACCCCGGCAAGATCGGTTTAATACATGTCTTCGTCCATATCATCCATACCGGCGCCCGAGGCCGATTTGCTTGCTTTTTTAGGCTTTTCGGTAATCATGGCCTCGGTGGTCAGCATCATGCCGGCAACGGATGCCGCATTCTGAAGGGCGAATCGAACCACTTTGGTGGGATCGATCACGCCGGTGGCAATCAGGTTTTCATACTCGGATGTGGCGGCATTGAAACCAAAGTCATTTTCTCCTTCCATGACTTTGTTGAGAACCACGGAGCCCTCAAGACCCGCATTTTCAACAATCTGACGCAGGGGCTCTTCGAGGGCGCGTCTGAGAATTGCAATCCCGCTTTTTTGTTCTCCCTTGACATCTACCTTCTCCAAGGCTTTGATGCAGCGGACCAGCGCAACGCCGCCGCCCGGAACAATGCCTTCTTCAACGGCTGCACGGGTGGCGTTCAGGGCGTCTTCCACGCGGGCTTTCTTTTCTTTCATCTCGGTTTCTGTGGCTGCGCCGATGCGAATCACCGCAACACCGCCGATCAGCTTGGCCAGACGTTCCTGAAGTTTTTCCCGATCGTAATCGGATGTGGTTTCTTCTATCTGAGCGCGAATCTGACGAACCCTGCCTTCCATTTCCTTGCGGTCTCCGCCGCCGTCAATGATGGTGGTGTTGTCTTTGTCGATTTTAACATTTTTGCATTTGCCAAGATCTTTTAACGTGACGTTTTCAAGCTTCATGCCCAGATCTTCGGAAATCATGCGGGTGCCCGTCAGAATGGCGATGTCTTCCAGCATGGCTTTGCGGCGGTCTCCGAATCCAGGGGCTTTAACAGCCGCTACCTGAAGTGTTCCGCGAAGCTTGTTCAACACCAGCGCAGCCAGGGCTTCACCCTCCACATCTTCAGCAATGATCAAGAGATTTCTTCGGGATCGGGCGGTTTCTTCGAGCAGCGGCACCATATCTTTCAGGCTGCTGATCTTTTTTTCATGAATCAGGATCACCGGTTCATCCAGAACCACTTCCATCCTTTCTCTGTTGGTGGCGAAATGCGCAGAAATATATCCGCGGTCGAACTGCATACCTTCGACCACATCCAGCGTGGTCTCCATGCCTTTGGCTTCTTCGACGGTGATGACCCCTTCCTTGCCCACTTTCTCCATGGCTTCGGAAATGATATTGCCCACCATTTCATCGTTGTTGGCGGAAATGGAGCCGACCTGGGTGATTTCCAGTTTGTTTTTGGTGGGTTTAGAGATGGATTTCAGCTCTGCCACGATGGCGGCCACCCCTTTGTCGATCCCGCGCTTGATGGCCATCGGGTTTATTCCGGCTGCCACAAGCTTCTGGCCTTCGTTGTAGATGGCCTGGGCCAAAACCGTTGCGGTCGTGGTGCCGTCACCGGCCACATCGCTGGTCTTGCTGGCAACCACTTTTACCATCTGAGCGCCCATGTTCTCGTATCTTTCGGGCAGCTCGATTTCTTTGGCCACCGTCACACCGTCTTTGGTGACGGTGGGGGACCCGAATGTTTTTGCCAGAACAACGTTTCTTCCCTTGGGTCCAAGGGTCACTTTGACGGCGTCGGCCAGTGTATTGACGCCTTTCAGCATATGTTCTCTTGCTTCAGAGCCGTAACAAATCATTTTTGCGGGCATGCGTAATTCCTCCAGTTGTGTCGATTATTCAAATATTGCCAATATGTCGGTTTCTTTTAAAAAAATATGCTCGATGCCGTTGATCCGGATTTCGGAACCTGCGTATTTGGAAAACAAAATGCGGTCTCCCGCCTTTATATCCAGGGCAATCCGTTTGCCGTCCTTGCCGCATTTTCCAGAACCTGCGGCAATCACTTTGCCTTCCTGGGACTTTTTCTTGGCGGTATCGGGAATGATGATGCCGCCGGCGGTTTTCTGCTCTTCCTCAACCCGTAACACCAGCACATTGTCGTTCATGGGTCTGATCTTCATGGCTGATTGACTCTCCTTTCCGCTTCTGTAATGGTTTAAAGATCAGTTGATGATATTATATATTTTATAATATTAAATAGTTATATTTATTGTGATCTCAAATGTCTAAAAATTAATCATTTTGCTCCAACTGTCAAGACAGCCTGATGAACAAAGCGAAGGAAAGAAGTTGAAAAACCGGCCTCCCCAAATTCAATTGATACTCATAGCTTTTCTTCATATTCTCCCACAATAAAAAAGCGGGGCCTTATCTATTCGATCCTGCTGACGATACAGTGTCTGCCAACCGTGTGTTCCTGGGTCTTTGCCGAAGGATAATTATGGATACAAATCGCATATTGCCAAAAACGGACGGGAGGCGGTGGATCTGCCCATCTTAGCCTTGTCGAGCTATGCCGGCGTCGGCGATCGGGAAAAAAGTCTGGCCGCCGGGATGAGCGACCATCTTACCAAACCGATCGATCCCGGTCTGTTGGACGCGGCGCTGCGGGCGGACCGGCGGGAGGATGCGATACGCCAGGTCCACGCCATCCGAGGAGTTGCCGGCAGTCTTGGCGGAAAGGAGATGGAAGCCGCCGCCGCGGCGTTGAAACAGGCATGTCGGGCGGCGGAGAATATCGGGAATTTCGTTCCCTTTGCGTTGGGGGGACCCCTGCGCGTATTTATCGACTGCCACGAGACGCTGATCACGGCTATCGGCGCTGTCCTTGCCGGACAGTCGGCCGCCTTACCGGCCAAGCACGAAAGGCCGCCAGGAACTGCGGCGGAGCTTTGTCCTTTGCTGAAGCAACTGAAGATGGCGCTGGCAAGTAAAAAACCCCTGCCATGCAAGAAAATCCTGGAGGCGCTGTGTAAAAGACGCTGGTCCGAAGGCAATGAGACAGCCCTGACGGAAATAAACCGCCTGGTTCAGCACTACCGCCTTGCGGAAGCACTCGCCTATCTGAACAAAGAATTTAATGATGTCATGAAAAATACTGAGGTAGAAGCCAATGACTGAAAAGAAGAACCACAACTAAAATTCTATTAAATCCGCATCGAAAAGGCTCTCGTCGGCATCGAGATGTGTTTTTGCTCAATCCGGACCATCCAATCGCATGGTACCGTAACAATAAGTTGTAATTGTTTGGGCCGTTTGATAAAAACGTAGGGTAAAATCGTTGGTATGTGTAAAGGCGATATCGTAGGGTTGAACCATTTTTAAAAATACTTTGGCAGTGTCGATCATTTACCCGGTTCGACATCGCAGAAGAAAGCAAATGGTCAATAAGGAAAAAAGTATCAAATCAATGATCCATGTACAGTAGGACAGAATGGACACGACCGCCCATATTATCGCAGAAAAATTAAAAAGCCGGCTCTCAGGAAAAATTCCCCTTGTTGATCTGCGTATTTTTGGATCCAGGGCGAGAGGAGATGGAGATGAATATTCGGATTTGGATATCTTTTTGGAAGTTGAATCGATAAACAGTTATCAGAAAGAAGCCATTCTCGATATTACATGGGAAACAAGCCTCGAGTTCGGCCTGGTTATATCGCCATTGGTATTCACCCGGGATGAAGTCGAGAATTCAGCCTTACGATCTTCACCGGTACTGATGAATATTTTGCGTGAGGGTATCGTCGTATGACGGACATCGATATCCTGAAGTCCTATCGTCTCCAGCAGGCAGAAGAAACACTTCGTGATGCAGTCGCCATGCTCGATGGAAATCTTTCCCCGCGGTCAATTGTAAACCGATCATATTATGCCATATTTTATGCTGTTTTGGCACTTTTTCTCAGCGAAGGCATTTCTGTCCGCACATCCAAACATTCCGGTGTAATCTCTACATTCGATAAATCGTTTATCCTTTCAGGAAAAATGGACCGCCGATTTTCCAAAATATTGCATCGGCTTTTCAATGCCAGACAGGAGGGTGATTATAAAGAACTCGTTGTCGTTACACTGGATGAAGCTTCGGATTATGTCGATCAGGCAACAGAAATTAATTCTCCCCAATTTTATTGTCTAATTAAACCCTCATCTTTCGACTGATTAGAAATTTATCCCAAATGAGCCATCTGATGCCACTGCAAGAATCCAACTCGACAATAACCCCTTTAGCGATACCAAATGAATCACGCTTGCGTCATCTTTATGAAAAACCAGACTTAGCAGATGCATATGCGATTCGATTACCAAATAATGCAACGACAGATCCCGAAACGATAGCCCGGTTTCTCTTGTCCCATCGGTCGCCATGGTTTTCGCTTCTTATCCAGTTGCGTGATGCACTTGTTGCTCCTTTTGGAATCAAAACATCAGGTCAGTTTCAATGTTCCGGTGGTGATCGTATCGGCGTTTTTAAAATATATGAGAAGGGTGCATATGAAATCGTTCTTGGGGAAGATGACATTCATCTGGATTTCAGGCTGTCGGTATTCATCCAGAGGAAGATTGATCCATATGTAATTCTATCAACGGTTGCTCAATGTCATAATCTCTTGGGGCGTATTTACATCAAACTGA
This sequence comes from uncultured Desulfobacteraceae bacterium, assembly GCA_903953895.1. GTDB lineage: Bacteria > Desulfobacterota > Desulfobacteria > Desulfobacterales > Desulfatirhabdiaceae > RAAP-1. Next base: position 7,853 of record CAJBLH010000007.1, read on the forward strand.
TTACTCCGTTTATTACTAAAGCGAAAGCCAAGATAACTGAAAAAAGACATTATCGGCATTGATCATCTGCATGCAACCTTGGCATATTCTTTAAGAACAGCGTGCATCAATGTTTGATACTTGTCACCTTTGGATTTATACCATTCCAGCACATCCGATTCGACGCGCAAGGTTATAGGTATTTTGGGTTTAGGTAAAACAATTTTTGCATTTTTAAAAAAATCATTGTCAAGTTCTGGGATGTCAGAAAAATTAATGTCATCATCGGTTATGCTATCAACCTTTTCCCAGTCGGTCTGTGATTTTTTCTTGGTATTTTTCTTGTTCACGTTTATTTGCCTTTCTCATGGATATGATTCTGATTTTTCCAGCTCTTTGGGTAAACGATAAGACGATATGACGGTTCTTAATTACCCCAAAAGCAATCAATCTTTTTTCGCCGTAATCCTGGCGATTGTCTTCCATGATCAAAAACTGATTGGTGAATAAATAAGCTGCGTCAATGAAATCTAACCCATGTTTGATGATGTTTGAACGCCGCTTCTTTTCGTCCCATTCAAATTCCATGATGCAAAGTGTATTTACAAAGTGTATGCGTGTCAAGGAAAAGCACAACTATGAACGAGCCCTTCGGTTGTATCTCAATGTTGACGACTTGACGCTTTCCGAGGAACAGGCTGCCGATTTTTTCGAGATGAACACTGCCGCTAGATCCGCATCCATGACCCCTTCGCCGGTAAGCGGATTCATGGCCATCCTTATGAGCAGGCGGGCAGTGTCGAGCGCCACATCAAATCGTTACCTTGTACGTTGATTTTTTGCCGCTCAAATTTGAGCAAACCTTACGCCGAGAACACCAGGGAAACATTCAGGTATGATAAACATCAAAATGCGTTTACGCTTCCCGCAGTGCGGTGATGATGTTCAGTCGGGAGGCGCGAAACGCCGGAAGCACGCCGCCGGCAAAGCCCATGATCAGTGAAAACGACAGGGATTTGATCACGATGCCGGGGGTCAGGCGAAAGCTGAAGGCCAGTTCGGAAAACGTCTGAAAATTGGTGGTGGATACGGTGATGAACTGCAAGAAAGATGCGAAAAAAAGTCCGGCACATCCGCCGATGGCGCCAAGAAAGAGGGATTCCAGAAGAAATGCCGTCAAAATGGCGGCTTGTGTAAACCCCAGGGCCCGAAGGGTTCCGATTTCAGCGGTCCGGGTGGCAACCGCCGCATACATGGTGATCATGGCCCCGACCACCGCACCGATGGAAAATACAATGGTGAGCGACAGACCCAGAATCCTCAAAAAAGTGGCCATGGCTTCCGACTGTTCTTTGTAATAAACGGTTTCACGTTTGGCTTCCACGGTAAGCCGTGGATCATTCTGAATCCGGGGCTGGACCGTTTCGAAATCATCCGTGTTTCTTAAATTGAATAAAATGGAAGAATACACGGGCCTGCGAAAGGCAGGCATCAACTGATCGACATCCCCCCAGATTTCAGAGCTGTAGCCGGTCGATCCGGCATCGAATATGCCGACAACCCGCCAGCTCCGCATGCCGAAAACCAGGGATTCTTCCAGTCCTGCCCCTTTAAATCCAGTTGCAATGCTTTTTCCCACCATGATTTCAGAAGCGCCGGATGCAGGCAGCCGACCGGCAAGAATCCGAATCTGGGGTCTTAAAGCCAGCGATGCTGGCGATACTCCCCGGATCACCACATTGGAACGGGTGGCGGCGTCCTGCTTTTCAAGCGTGATCAGCACCACCATTTCCTTGGCGATCATGGGTCTGCCGTCCTGGCCCATGGCGATTTCGGGCTGGGTTTCGACAATCGACGCCTGTACCCGGTCGATACCGCTCTGAACTTCAGAGCCTGATGATTTGCGGATGACCACCACATTGTCATACGAGCCGGTATCGATCAAGGTTTTCTGAAGACCTTCGGCCAGCATGATAATGGCGGCGAATACGAACACCACCAGGGCCATGCCGAGTGCCGTCAGGGCGGTGGTCAGTCTTCGGGTCAGCAGGTTTCTCAGGCTGTAAAAAAACAGCAGATTCATTTTACCCGATCCTTCCCAGGCCGTCTGCAATGCGAACATGTACGACCCGCCAGATCGGGATGACGGCGGCAGCTACCCCGACGATGGCGGCAGCCGCCATATCCATCCAGATGGTTTCTGCGGAAACATGAAAGATCGGAAAAAACTGCCCGACCGCCTGACCAAAGGCAGCGGCCGCAGGAAATGTGGCGCCGATCCCCAGCAGTCCACCGACGGCCGTCAGAGTCAGGGATTCGCCCAGAATGAGGCCGGCAAGGTATCCGCTGCCAAAACCCAGGGTTTTGAACACGGCATACTCGCCCATGCGCTCGCGCACCGACATGGCCATGGTATTGGCCACCACCGCCATGATAATGACGATAATCACATAGGAGACCAGCAGAATAACCGTGATGATGGCCTCACTCATGGAAACAAAACTCATCTGAAAGGCTTTTTCGGTTTCAGTAAGGGTTTCCGCATAAGAATTCTTGAAAAGCCCATCAACAGCCTCGGCGGTTGCAGCAGCCTGATCCGGCCGTTTGACGCCGATCATATAAAAACCCACCTGATCCGCCCGGCGGGCAATGGTTTTGCGCAGGGTTTCATTCAGATATTCCCAGTGAAAAAAGAACTGGTTTTCATCGATGGTTTTATCTTTTCCCTGGTAAATGGCGTGCAGGATAAACTCCCAGTTGCCCGGAAAAATGGTGCCTCTCAAAATGATGGTGTCCCCGATTTTCCACCCGAACCGTTTGGCCAGTTTTTGGCCGGCCACACAGGCTTTTCTCTCTCGAAAGAAGGCAGCACGTTCATCGTCGGATAATAGAAATTCCGGATACAGATCGAAATAGGATATGGGTTCAACAGCAAAATTGGCAAAGAAGTTTTTTTCTTCGATATACACGCCCCCAAACCAGTTGCCATAGGAAACAATGCTGACACCGTCCACTGCCCGGATTTTTTCCTTGTAGGACAGGGGCAGCGGAAAAATCAGGGAAATGGCGTTTCGCGTCACGAGGCGGTTGGCGGAAGAAGCCGCAACCCCCGCATACCACGCGGTGATAACGGTGCGCAGCAGTCCGAAGGCCAGAATGGCCACAGCAATGCCGCCAATGGTCAGAAGGGTTCGCAGGCGGTGTCTAAAGGCATTCCGGAGCAGCAATTTGAGGAGCATCGGTTAAAACGCCTTTTTCCAGATATTTCAGAGTATGGGATTTTCGGGCGGCTCGGGGGTCGTGGGTGACCATGACAATGGTTTTTCCAAGCTCTGTGCAGAGCTGATCCATGAGCTGCAGCACTTCATCGGCGGAATGCCGGTCCAAATCTCCCGTGGGTTCATCCGCCACCAGAAGGGTGGGGTCGGTCACCACAGCCCGGGCGATGGCCACCCGCTGCTGTTGCCCACCGGAGAGCTGGCGGGGATAGTGATCCATCCGGTCTGATAGACTAACCAGGGAAAGGGCCGTGGCCACATGAGATTTTCGCGCTTTTTTGGAAAGGCGTGTCAGCATCAGGGGAAGTTCGACATTTTCAAAGGCGGTCAGTACCGGAATCAGATTGTAAAATTGAAAAATGAACCCCACATGGCCGGCCCGCCATCTTGCCAGTTCGCTTTCAGACAGAACCGTGATCTCCCTATCCCCGACCCGGATACTTCCGGAATCGGCCTGATCCAGGCCGGCAATCAGGTTAAGCAGGGTGCTTTTCCCTGAACCCGATGGCCCCATCAAAGCCAGAAATTCGCCTTCCTCGATTTTCAGGCAGATGTTTTCAAGAACAGGGATGCTCTGGCCGCCCCGGCGATAAGACTTGACCAGATCGGTGATTTCGATGACAGGGCGTTTACTGGGCAAGCTTGACCTTTGTTCCATCCAGAATGGTTTGAGACGGAGAGGCGATGATCTTATCGCCGATATTCAGTGCCGAGAGTATTTCGACCATGCCGTTCATCTGTCTGCCCTCAGTTACCGGGATTCCGATTGCTCTACCGTTTGAAATACCAAATACCAGCGATCGATCGTTACGGTACGCGATGGCTGAAGCGGGTACCGCCATGACCGGCTGTGTTTCCGTCTCCAGAATCTCCCGACGCAAAAACGCCACTTTTGCGCTCATTTCCGGAAGAACTTTCGGGCTTAACGTATTGAAAGCCACTTTTACCATGACTGATGCCTTGGTGCGGTCGGCCGTGGGAACAATCATGTGAACTTTTCCGGGAAAGCGCTCGGAGGGCAGGGCATCCAGATGAATTTCGCAGGGTTGATTCTTGAAGACTTTTTCGATGTTGGATTCGGATACATCCACTTCAACCTTAAGTGAATCCGTATCCGCAACGTCCACAACCGCTGCTTTGGCATTGGCTGCGGCTCCCAGCGGGGTGACGATATCGCCGACATCGGCATTCTTGGTCAGAACAACGGCATCAAATGGCGCCCGCAGGTTTGCATAGCCGAGGGTGACATCAGCCCCCTTCAGAGCGGCTTCTCTGTTTGACACGGCGGCCTGATTGGCCTGGACCGCAGCCTTGGCTCGTTTAAACCGGGCATCCGCTGTATCGAATTCGGATTTTGCGATATATCCGGCTGAAATCAATTCCTTGCTGCGCTGGTAGGATAAAGTGGCTTCGGTCAGTTCCGCCCGTGATTGCTCCAGTTGAAACCGGGCGGTCTGCAGGTTTGATGCGGCCTGATCTCTTGCCGCCAAGCTGTCTTCATTTTCAAGTCGTGCGATGATATCGCCTTTTTTAACCCGGCTTCCTTCCTCGACCGCCAGATACACCAGCCGGCCGGTGATTTTGGTGGCTACCGCAGCCTTGCGCTGCGCCACCACATAGCCGCTGGCGTTTAGAATCGTAAATGTCTGCGACGGGTAAATCTTCTGAATGCCGGCGGTCTGAACGAGAGTGGCTGGAGTCAGCATGCCGTTTCGATAAAGCAACCCGGCGGTGATGAAAAGAGCCGTCAGAAAAACAATCAGAACATATCGCTTTCGTCTGGAAGATGAAGTCTGGAGGGGGATTTTATCTATATGCAGTCGTGAAAGGCCGTTTTCTGTCATTGCTGATTCCGCTACAGGTCGATTGATCGGAGATGTTCATGGTCAATAATTTGACCTCTTATCAAATTATACCATGTTTGAGCCGGCTTGAAACGGAAAATGTTGAACTGCATTTTTTTCTTGTCTTGCTATTAAATTATCATATAACTTAACGAATATATTCAAAATAAAAACACAGTCAAAAAAGTTACCCTGATAGTTACCCATTTTTTTAAATGTATCCATTTTTTTCAAATTAAGTTTCATCTGGTAAAGCTACTATGTTTTTCATGTCAATTTATATTCTATATGCGCATGTAGTCGTTCAGGTTCAACGATTGGCTTTTAACCCATGTTCCCCTTTGGTCAATGATAAAACTTGTCATATTTCTCTTTTACGGTCATGCGTGACCCCAATGCAGCTTTATGTTTTTCTTTTCTCTTGCTGGCTCGTCAACTCGTTTCAAAGTAACCGTTTTGTAATTTCGTTTCTTTGCAACCTGACTGTCACTTGATATCTGGTTATTCATGCAGTCCTTGCCGTAATTTACAAGTGAACATGTAATACAATCACCATCATTTTGTGTGCAGTATTCTTTCATATAGCCATCCCGTGTTGTTCAAAGATTTGACGTTTGAATTCTGACCGAGCAAGTGTTTCAATAGGCGCTTTATATCTGGATTCCTTCACCCGGATTCCAATATCGAAAAATGGTTTTCTTTCACCATCACCCATTTTTTCCCACATTTCATCGGCCTTTTTTGCCAGTTCGATTTTTTTCATATCCACCATTTCCGGGATCGGTCTGCATGTTGTCATCGGTGTTACTGATGCTGCCGGTGTTTTAATTGCCACTGACGGGATTTCAACGTATTTAAGATATTCCAAAGGCGCTTTGATGTGCTCAATTTTACCTGCCTTCTTCCGGCGAACCATTTCGGCAACCTTATCAATATCCGTACCAATCGGAACCTGAACCCCGAACAGCGCCTTGAATTCTTCGCACGGCTGCAAGCTTAGGCTTTTTTTTAAAGAAGCAAGCTTAGCTAAGCTATTATAAGAGGGGTCTGTTTCGGGTGATGAACTATCCATCTTTTGGGTTATCTCCGGCATGTAAGTGACCACTTTCGGTATGTCAGGGGTCATCATCCGGTGCTGGATAGATACAAGAATTTCCATCATGGTCTTATTTTGTGCCTCTAATAACTCCATCCGTTCCCGGAGAAGGTCATACTTTTCACCCCAATCTTCCGGTGCTGGTATAGGTACGGTCTCTGCTATGGTGGCGCCAGGGATAGACAACCTCCGTTTCTGTGTCTCTATCCCGTTGTCCTGAAGTATTCCATCTTTTTTTAGCTTTCGAATGACCTTATTGATGGTCTTTGGTGATACACCAACAGCCTCAGATATGTCTTTTGTTGTCATTGGTTCAAGGTGCAATAATAGATAAAACAAAATTTTGTTACCGGTGTTCGTTCCATGTTTCGACATGTATTCTGCTACGTGTTTTGGAATTTCCATCGTTCACCTCCTTTGGTGTCGCCTGGAAGCAAGAAAGCCCCGGCGAACAGTTACCATCATGCGCAAAGCTCGCACCTATGGTTTTCAGATGTGTCTATTTTCACGTTTACCTTGAAGTGAATTGGAGGAGGGTCTCTTCCCAATTCTGCAAACATCTCGATCAATTCCACTTCTGATTCTACCCATGAAACGGTTAAGCTCTCGATCTGGAAAAGGTAATTCCCAACCTGGAAGCCGGTGCATAGGCACCAGCTATGATTAAAAAGAAGCTCAGCCAGTTCTTTAAACGACTGGCATTTACGAATAAAATATGTTCGGTGTTTATGCATCATGTTTTTCACCACAAGAAAACTCATTCCAGAATTCATTCATTACCATGTTCATATCGTCGTTATGAGACGTGCAATAACCATCAATATAATTTCTTGTCGATGTTCCAATTTTTGCATCATGGCCTTGTTTGTTAAGCCAATCGCAAAACTCAATTGCATGATTTAGCATCTATAGATAATTCGATATTCATTTGTTTTCCCTCATAAAATATTGTAAGCCGTATTCCTAAATGATACAGCCATGTAAACATTTGCTAAACATTTGCTAAACATTTGCTAAACATCGGCAATCCCGTTAAGGATTGCAAAAATGGTTTCTGCGGCATATTTGTCGTTTATCGAGCTCATCAATTCAGTGAATGGTTCAACGACTGCTCGAAGCTTTTCTATGGATATAACGTTCATTTGATAATCCTATTTATGTTTATCCCGATTCAATGGCATCGGGATAAACATCTTGGTTAATTCCTGTCTGGTTTCATCTGTAGCAGGGTTTTGAC
>CAJBLH010000008.1 GCA_903953895.1 uncultured Desulfobacteraceae bacterium
AAAACCAGAGTAGCGCTTCTGGGGCAGGTTTCTTCAGAGCGGATCATGTCTGAGTTGCTGCTGATTCTTGGCAAATCCACGAGTGCCGGATTTATCCGTCAAATGGATGAGTTCGGCATATTCGATGTGATATTTCCGGAAGTGATACCAGCAAGAGGATGTACCCAGAATGCCTATCACCACAAAGATGTCTGGGAGCATTCGCAGTTGGTTATGGAAAACTGCGAATATATCCTGAATCATCTTACGGAATTCTTCGGCGATCTGAGCCAAGCGGTCGCCCATAACCTCGGTGAAAATACACGGGTTCCACTTCTGAAGCTATCCTCATTGCTTCACGATGTGGGAAAACCTGCAACGCGTGCGGTGAACCAGACAACCGGGCGGATCACATTCTATGGTCATGACGAAGTCGGTTCGGTAACAATAGCCGGTATGGCGGAACGATTGAAGATGTCAAATCGCGATCGGAATTTTATGCGACTGCTGGTTTCCCAGCATCTCCATGTGTTAAGTCTTTCCGCCCCGAGCGTCAAACCTCAGACCCTGCTGAGATGGTTCCGGCAGTTAAAAGACGATGCCATTCCAGTCATCATTCTTGGCATGGCGGATATTAAGGGAACCTTGGGTACGGAAGCCAATGAAGATACAACGGCAGCGCACATCACCTGGTCCAAACAAGTGGTCAAACACTACTATGACGTGGTGCAAAAGCAACTGGAGCGCAAGGATTTCATTTTAGGAAAAGATCTGATTGTCATGGGAATGAAACCAGGACCTGAAATGGGGCGAATCCTGGCGCATATCAGAGAAGCCCAGGACATCGGAGAGATTGTGGATAGAGACGCTGCCATATCTCTGGCATCTGAATTGATAGCGGAAAATACTCTGAGCCACACCACATAGGGCTTCTCGTGCGCTGGTGTTTTGACAGGATTGATTTACACCCCCCCCCCCGCTCAAGAAGGACAAACTCAACCCCATTTCGGAGGAACAGTAATATGAGCAAGTAATATCCATCTTCTCGGCAATTTTTCATTTTAGGAATTATAAATTAATAGCAATACAAAGCTTATCACAAGCTATATGCAGATGAATTATTCATTTCCACTGCCTTACGGGAAGCTCCTGGTTGCCATGACATTCTGAACGTTAGAAAAACACATGAAGCAGGAGCTTCATGGACATCGGTTCCCAAGCTGGAGCTTGGGAACCAGCGGAGCGAATAAATCAATTTTGAAGAAAAAAATGAGCGAAATGTAAGTACGTTTAAGCCTTCGGCAGAAAAAGCGTCAAATCCTGAATGTATTCAGTAAGCACGTTAAATCCGCCGTCTTTCAGAGCCGAAACGGCCTTTTCCCCGTCTCTGGACGGAACCCGCATGACCAAATGAAAAATGCCGGGATATTTCTTGTCCGGCCATGCAAAAATACTGCGGATATTGATTTGAAGATCTTTCAGTATCTGAGAAATCTCCGCCACAAAGCCGATACGATCATAAACCAGAACCGTAAATCGGGTACTTTCCTTATCGATTCCGATGGCCTCGAGCAAAACACCCATGACATCGGTTGTAGTAATGATGCCGACAAGTTTGCCTTCCTCCATCACCGGAAGTGCACCGATACGATGCTCCTGAAGCACGAGAGCGGCCCGTTCGATGGTAGTGGACGGCAACACCGAAACATATTTCTTGATCATGATCATGTTTACCGTTACTTTTGTCAGCAGATAATTCAGTTCATGCGTACTCAGGGTTGTGGCCGGTGAGGCCCAGTTTTGTTTCAGATCCCGGTCTGAAACCAGCCCCAGAAGCTTATTTTTTTTATCCACTACCAGCAGATGTGCGATCCGTTTTTCATTCAGAATCTCCATCGCTTCCACAAGCGTGGTTTCGGGAGAAACGGTAACCAGATCAGTGTGCATGACACGGCCTACATACATCGGAGTATCTCCTTATAATTATAAGAGGAATCGGCGCGATAACGCAAATGAACTACACATGAATATTATGCTACATGAAATCATCCGGAAACACCATGGTATAGACCCGTTCATTTATCATAGGGATGTATGTTCCCGTTTATCCGGTATTAGGATAAACCCTGCTGAAGTGTCAAGAGAAACAATCGGCATCAACATAAAGTAATGACGATGAATAATTGATATTGACACAATATGCGATGAGGCTTAGATTCCCTCAAAAAATGATAAATTTGTACAGATTGCCTGCGAAATGACAAAAAGTTTGCAGAAACTCGGGCACTTGGGGGACAAATGAAATTGTCGATTGCTGAAAAGTTGCGCCGGTTCTATGACCAGTTTTCCGGTGAGGATCGCGTGCTGATCATCATCAATGCCGATCCAGACGCCATAGCCAGCGCCATGGCCATCAAGCGCCTGCTCTGGCGGAAAACCGCATGCGTCGCCATTGCAAGCGTCAACATCATTCAGCGGCCCGACAACATCGCCATGACCGAACTGCTGGGGGTCAGCCTCATCCACGTCGATGCCGTCAAAGACGGCCAGTTCAACCGATTTATCATCGTGGATTCACAGCCTGATCACCATCCCGCCTTTGCCAGATTCAATCCCCTTCATGTTGTGATCGATCATCACCCCGTCACCGATGTCAAGGCTGCCTTTATCGATGTCCGTCCAACTTATGGGGCAACCGCCAGCATCATGACCGAATATCTCCGGGCTGCCGGAATCAAGCCATCATCCAAGCTGGCCACGGGTCTGTATCATGCCATCAAGAACGATACCAGCAACTTCGAACGTGCTTCTCTGGTGGAAGACATCCGTGCATTTCAGTTTCTGCATCACCATGCCAATATCCAATTGGCCAGAAAAATAGAACATGCCGAAATCAGGCCTGAATATTTGAAGTACTTTGTTTCAGCGCTTCAGAGCCGGAAGATACACGGCGGCAGAATCTATGCACATGCGGGATCTGTCAAGAATCCGGATGTCTGCGTGTTGCTGGCGGATTTTTTCATGCGGGTTCACTCCATCACCTGGAGCATCGTTTCAGGCATTTGTACACACAAACTGGTCATCGTTTTCAGAAACGACGGCCTCCGAAAAGATGCGGGAAAGCTGGCGAAAAAAGCGTTCGGATCGCTTGGGTCGGCCGGAGGACACAAATGCATGGCAAGGGCTGAAATACCGCTTGCCAATCTGGAAGGCGTGCTGGATCATAAATCTGACGGCCGAGCGATGAATTGGGTGATCGCCCGAATCGAGGGAAAAAGATCATGACCGATACACCCCATCCGATTATAGTGACGATTATCGGGTCCGGAACTTGTGCGCCATCGCTTCGCAGAAGTTCCTGTTCGGTCTTGATGGAAATCGGCCCGGAAAAGCTGCTGTTTGATGCCGGGGCCGGAACGATTCACAGACTGTTGGAATGCGGGGTCTCCATTCTCGATATTTCCTGTATTTTTTTCAGCCACTTTCATCCGGATCATTCGGCAGAGCTTGTTCCCTTTCTGTTTGCATCCAAATATTCCGAGCAAATGCCACGCAAGACGCCGCTGACCCTGGTCGCGGGAAAAGGCTTTGCTGACTTCCATCAGGCCCTCAAGCAGGTTTACGGCTCCTGGATTGAACTCGGATCAGATATTCTTTCTGTTGTCGAGATGAACACGCTGGCTCCGGACCGTCTGAACAAAGACCAGTTTTCGGTCATGAGCCGGCCGGCCGCCCACAATCCCGAGAGCGTTTCATACCGGGTCGAAACACCATCAGGCTATTCGGTGGTCTATTCCGGCGATACGGACTACTGCGAAAATCTGATTGCACTGGCAGCGGATGCCCACATCTTGATCTGCGAATGCTCACATGCGGATGAAGACAAAGTGCCCGGTCATCTTTCTCCATCCCTGGCCGGTGAAATCGCCACCTACGCCGGCGTTCAGAAATTGGTGCTGACCCATTTTTATCCCCGGTGCGACCGGTTTGATATTGAAAAAGAATGCCGAAAAACATATAAGGGACAACTTGTTCTGGCAGAAGATCTGATGCGCCTATGAAATATTATCCTGTCAATCTCGATATTCGGAATCAGTCCTGCATGGTCGTTGGCGGCGGTGCAGTAGGAACCCGTAAAGTCAGAACGCTGCTGGATTGTGGCGCAGCGGTCACGGTGGTCAGTCCTGAAATTACACACCCGCTATCAGTCCTGGCTGCGGAAAAACACATTTCTCTGAAACAACGATCCTATCGCGCATCCGATCTTGAGGGTGTTTTTTTGGTCATCGGCGCTACCGACAACAGGGATCTGAACCGTGTTATTCACGAGGACGCCCAGAAACTGGGAAAACTATGCAACATTGCGGATCAGCCCGATCTGTGCAACTTTATCCTGCCTTCCGTCATCGAACAGGGAGATTTGATAATTGCCATATCCACTTCGGGAAAGAGTCCGGCATTTGCCAGGCGCCTTCGAAAACAGCTCGAAGCTCAGTTCGGGCCGGAATATGCTGTGTTTTTACAACTGTTGGGAAGTGTCCGCAAAACATTGCTGAAACAAACGCATGATCCCGAGAGGCACCGGCGGATTTTTGAAAGCCTGATCGACCGGGGGTTGCTCCAATGCATTCGAAACAATGACAAGGCGCGAATCGATGACATGCTGCAACCGATTATAGGCTCGGAACATGGATATGACTGGTTGTTAGATGAGGATGACCGGTCTTGATCATTGTTTTGCCGCCGACGTGTATCGACAATGATATATTCACCGCAAAGGCGCAAAGATCGCAAAGAGAATTTTCTGAAAGACAGATTGTTCTTTGCGTCTTTTCGGTGTTTTTTAATGTTAGTTTATAAAAGGAATTTGAATGGAAAGAGTGTTCATCGGCGTCACTTTCCTGTATTTACTCAGTTCGGCAGGATATCTGTCCTATCTTTTTCTGCAGAAAAACGCCCTGCAACAGATCAGCGCCGCCATTCTGGTAACCGCCTTTTTAGGTCACACGGCAGCCATCGGATATAATTTTTTTTTAGCCGGCCATATTCCGGTCCGAGACCTTCACGAAGCCCTGTCCATGGTTGCCTGGACCCTGTCGGGATCATATATTCTGTCTCTCAATCGCTTTAATTTAAAGATACTCGGGGCTTTTGCCGTACCGCTGACCAGCCTGACCATGATTGCGTCCGCTCTGTTGCCGCACGCATCCATCGAGACGCAGACCAATTTTCGCAGCATCTGGCTGGTATTTCATATTCTGGCGGTTTTTATCGGCGAAGCCGCTTTTGCACTGGCATGCGGTATCGGCATTCTTTACTTGTTCCAGGAAAAAGCCATCAAAACCAAAAGACGCAGTTTTTTTTACCGACGGCTGCCTTCCCTGGAGCTTCTGGATGCGTCGGGCTATACCTGCATTGTCGCCGGATTCACCCTGATGACTATCGGACTGGCCACTGGTTTTGTTTATGCCAAACTGGTCTGGGGAAAATTTCTCAGTTGGGATCCCAAGGAAATCTGGTCGGCGATCACCTGGCTGATTTATGCAGCTCTGATTCACGAACGTCTGACCGTTGGGTGGCGCGGCAGAAAGGCTGCAATCCTTGCCATCATTGGTTTTTGTGTGGTAATTTTCACATTTCTGGGTGTCAATCTGTTTTTAAAAGGTCATCATGGCGCATTTACCCGCTGGTAGATCTTTGTTGGGTGGCTTGTTATGAGTTCATTATGATCGATATCGTACTTCTGGGATTGAATCACAAAACCGCTCCGGTTGCACTGCGGGAATGCCTTGCCTTTTCAGGAGATCAGGTTGAAACTGCGCTGAACGATTTTAGAAAATATCCCCATCTTTCGGAAATGGTTCTGATTTCCACCTGCAACCGCGTGGAAATCCTGATGGCTGCTTCGGACAGGTCGCTTGCGATCCAGTCGGCCAAAGAATACATTTCCGAAATCAAAGGCATACCCGTTTCCGAATTTGAAAACGCCCTGTATACCCATGTCGGAGAAGATGCCGTCCGACATGTCTTTCGAGTGGCTTCCAGCCTGGATTCCATGGTGGTCGGAGAACCCCAGATCCTTGGGCAGATGAAGGACGCCTATCTGGCGGCAACCCAGAAGAAAACTTCCGGCGTCATTTTAAACCGCCTGCTGCACAAAACGTTTTTCATCGCCAAAAGGGTCCGCACTGAAACCGGCATCGGCGACCATGCGGTATCCATCAGTTATGCGGCCATTGAATTGGGCCGAAAGATATTCGGCTCGCTGGAAGGCAAAAAAGTCCTTCTGATCGGCGCCGGAGAAATGGCGGAACTGGCGGTCGAACACCTGATCCGCAACCGGTCCGGCGATGTGTTCGTGGCAAACCGGACGTTTGAACGCGGCATGGAGCTGGCCAAACGATTCAAGGGCAGGGCCGCCCGGCTGGAAGAAATCTCCGATTGCCTGAAAGAAGTGGATATCGTTATCAGTTCGACCGGCGCCCCCGGATACATTTTGAACCGCGATCAGGTCAAATCGGTCATGCGCGCCCGCAAAAACCGGCCTGTTTTTTTCATCGACATCGCGGTTCCCCGAGACATCGATCCCGAAATCAACCGCATCGGCAATGCCTATGTGTACGATATCGATGATCTCAAAAATGTCATCGACGAGAATATCGAAGACAGAAACCGGGAAGCTGTCAAAGCCGAACGAATGCTGGATGAGGCGGTCATTCAATTCCGCAAGTGGTTTGAAAGCTTAGGCGTTGTCCCCACCATTGTGGCGCTCAGAACCAAAATGGAGCAGATTGCGGAATTCGAAGTTCAAAAAACCCTGCAATCCCTCAAACATCTGTCGGAAGACGATCGGCAGGCCCTTCAGCGCATGACACAGGCAATGGTCAACAAAATCCTGCATGATCCAACGACATATTTGAAACGAAACGGCTGCTACGGGGACAAATCCACGCATATTGACATCACCCGCAAACTTTTCAATCTGGATGAAGACACCCAGAATTGATTTTCGGAGGTTTTATGAAAACAATCGCTTTTCTTTTTCCCGGTCAGGGATCTCAGAGTGTCGGCATGGGAGAGGACATTTATCAGGCATTTGCTGACGCACGAGAAATTTTCGATATGGCCGAATCCGTTACCGGCATAGCCATCCAGAACCTTTGTTTCAAAGGCCCCCTCGAAGAACTCACCCAGACGATCAACCTTCAGCCCGCGGTAACGGCCATGAATCTGGCGTGCCTGTCCCTGCTCGGCAAGCAGGGGATCGTTCCGGCATGGACGGCCGGTCACAGCCTGGGAGAATACAGCGCCCTTTGCGCCGCTGGCGTGATATCCACCGAAGATACGCTGAAACTCGTTCATAAACGCGGCATTCTCATGCATCGGGAAGCCACGCGAAACATCGGCGCCATGCATGCCATCATGGGCTTGACCATCGACGTTCTCCAGGAAATTGTCCATGAGATTCAACCTGAAGGCGTTGTGGCGATCGCCAATCACAACACCGAAAAACAGATCGTCATCACCGGGGCTCCGGGACCGGTCGAGAAGGTTTCCGGACTGGCCGTTCAAAAAGGCGCCAAAGCGGTTCCTCTTAAAGTCAGCGGGGCCTGGCACAGCCAATTGATTCAGGGGGCGGAGCAGGAATTTTCGGATTATTTAAAAACCATTACCTTCACGCCCTCCCGATGCGATGTACTGCTTAATGTTACCGGAGCCGTCGAACGGGATCCGGAATCCATGCGATCGGTGATGTGCCGCCAGCTCTGCAGTCCGGTACGCTGGTATCCGGCCATGAAAGAATTGATGGAACATCGGATCGACGCCGTCGTGGAGGTGGGGCCGGGAAGGGTGCTGGCAGGACTGCTCAAGCAGATACTGCCCAGAGATTATCCCTGCAAGGTTTATACAGCAAACAATCTGAAGAATCTGGAGCAGGTCATTCGGGAATTGACATGATTGTTTACCGTGAAAATGAAGCATGAATCAAACTGGAGCTATCCTCGGCGCCGCTCATACCCTCAACCGGGAATTTTGACGGAAGGAAACAAGGACGGGTTCGTATGCGGCAGAAATTTCGCTGCACTGAACCGGTTCATGAAATCCTGATTCACGTTCAGCTCCAGATAGGTGATGCTGCCCTGAATCCGGTCGATTTCCTCGAACAAATCACGGGATTCCAGAAAACGGGTCGCACCGCCGAGGCTGCTGTTTCCCAGCGTGTGGTAACAGTTCAGCGGCAGATCCGGAATCATGCCGATGCTGATGGCAGAAACCGGATTGATAAAGGAGCCGAAGGTTCCGGCTACATAAAACCGGGTAAGGTCCCGGGGGGCCATGCCCACGGAAGCCGTAAGGGTTTCCAGAATAGTGTACATGGCGGCCTTCGACCGGATCAGGCTGTCGATATCCGCCTGGGATATCGACAGGTCATGGTCCACGGCCGCTTCACTCATATCTGCCACCACAAAATGCTTCAACCCATCGATATCCTTCAATCGGTTTCCACATGCGGCGGACGCAAACTTTCCCCGGATATCGAGCATGCCACAGAGAAAAAGCTGGGCAGCCAGATCGATCAGACCGGAGCCGCAAATTCCCACCGGCAGCAGATCTGCGATGGTATGGATATCCAGGTGATGCGTTTTCGGATCGATTACCACCCGGTCGATCACACCGGGTCCCGCCATCATGCCCATGCTGGCCGCCCCGCCCTCCAGGGCCGGGCCGGCGGCGCCGGCACAGGCGATCATCCAGTTTTTATTGCCCAAAACCACTTCCGCATTCGTACCCACATCCACGAGAATGGCGGTTTCTTCCTGCTGGTCGAGGCCGGCATACAAAATCCCGGCAATGAGATCGCCGCCGAAATAACTGCCGATATTGGGAAATATGAAGACCCGTGCATTCGGGTTGAGCTGAAGACCCAGTCGTGACGCCTGGTGCGTTCCCGGTCGGTTGACCACCGGAATATATGGCTCCCGAATGATCCAGCGGGGATCGAGACCCATGAAGAGATGGGTCATGGCTGTGTTGCCGGCAATAGCCATCTGATAAATATCGGTGATGGAATATCCGCAGGCGGCACACAGCAAGGCCGTTTGTTCATTTAGACCCGTCACGATCAGATTCTGCAGATATGTCTGCCCGTCCGGCGTATCCGCATGATGAATTCGGGTCAGGATATCCGGCCCTATTGCCAACTGTGGATTGTCAAAAGAGGATTCCGCCAGATGCCTGCCGTCTGTCAAATCCACGATGCGCAGCACCACGCGGGTGGTGCCCAGATCCACGGCCATGCCCAGAATCGGCGCCGGATCATTGGCCGGCAGAATCCCTGAAACCCCCCATCTGCCCCCGTCCTTGAACAAAATGCACCGGATATGGTAATCGGCGGTTCTCAGGATATCCGGCAGCGCCTTCATCAACCCCAGATCCACGGCAATATTGTCTGTGCCCAGCAGCGGCTTCAAGCCCTGAATCAGCCGGTCTGTATCCGCTGTGTTGTCTTTCAACGATGGAATGGATAATTTTGTCTTTTGAACCCAGCCACTTGTCATCATCGTCCCAGCTTGGATAAATAGTGAAAATAGATGTCTCGATAAATATCGTATTTATATATTACGCAAATGGCGTAACTTATCAAGCCCCTTTTAAGCCAACGCAGAGCTAAGCGGTGTGGTGGCTTTTTGCCACGTCCGTCTTGAGCGATTTGTCAGGCGCTGATTTCCCATTTGTCCACAGTTCATATTCACTCAGGTCAATATCATCACTCCACGAAATACCATAACCACCTGGATCAACGTGAACAGCATTAAAAAAAGCAGAGCTCGCGAGCAAGTGAAACTGTGGTCTGGAAAGAAGAGAGCTACAATCATAGATTTTCTTAATTCCGCTCTCGAAAGTGACAAGTAATCGTGCGTCCTCTAAGGGTCGTACCTCTTTGATTTTTGGTATATTTCCCATGTCCAATTTACTCCAATCCTGACAATTGCTTAAATTCCTGACGATTCCACATTTCCATCAGTTCCCTTTGATAAAAGTCAGCCCATTCTTTGACAAGCCGTTAAGCCCTACCGGGCAAATCCCCTTCAATCATCTCCAATGAGTCGATACCAAAAACAGCATTGAACTCTCCGTAGATTGCATGAAAGTGAGGAACTCCATGTTCGCTTTGGCTGAAGTACATCTTGATTATGATGCCGTAAAACCTGGCGATAACTGGCATAGACTTATCCTCCTTAATTGCATACTGGTACTTCAGTGTTCCACATCACTCCTGGCTTTCGAGAACCAAAGATTGTGCGATGCGCACGTACCAGTTGTCCCTTGCTGTACTCGCAGTCTTGGGGCCTACCACAGAGGAAACTGCTATTCTAATCGTCTATCGTTACAACGTTTTCTTGTGATTTTTATAGTGAGAAATCAGTTTTGTCACCAAAGCATCAACGCTGCAGTTTTCTATTTCTGCCAATTCGTTAAGCCTTTTGAAATTAGCACTGGAGATATTCTCGTCCAACACTCTCACAGTTCCATCATTCCATTGCAGGACATTCCTTTTGTCCAAAATGAATCTGTCAGGATACAGTTTAGCTGCTCTGTTTTTCGTT
>CAJBLH010000009.1 GCA_903953895.1 uncultured Desulfobacteraceae bacterium
GCATGACCTGCCTGCCATGCCGGAAGCGCTACTGACAGGTAAAGCAGCAAAATCCTCAAAGATCGAAAGCGGAGGCACGGTACTTCTGATCGAAGATGAGGACTCGGTGCGCAACATGGCTAAAAAGATGCTTACCTGCTTGGGATATGTGGTAATAGAAGCAAAAGATGGCGTTGAAGCTGTGGATGTATTCAAGCAGCACCAGAATGAGATCCTCTGCGTTCTCTCCGATTTGACGATGCCGCGAATGAACGGATGGGAAACACTGGCTGCGCTGCGCAAGCTTTCGCCTGATATCCCGGTGATTCTGTCCAGTGGTTACGACAAGGCTAAGGTTATGGCGGAAGAACACACAGAAATTCCCAGTGCATTTCTGGGCAAGCCGTATCAGCTTAAGGGTCTCAGAGAAACAATCAGCCGCGTACTTGCGGACCAAAAATAAGCTTTTGGGAATGCACGATCGTTGCACAAAGTCGTAAGGTTTATCAAGAATTCTGGAGGTCCATCCTTGCAGACAAACTCCGTTGAAAAATTCATGATCAGATGGTCAGTAATAGAAAGGCGGCTGTTGCCTGCATACGTGTGGACTACCGATCCGCTGACGTTTTGGCGGGAACGGATACTGTTCATTATCTGTTTTCTCGCTGCCGTGCTTGGCCCCATCGCGCTCATACCCTCGCTTTGGTTAGCCTACCAGGAAAAATTATGGAGCGTGATTCTGCTGGATTCAGCGGCTTATATCACTTCCGTGGTCATTATCATCGGCCGTGATTGGCCGTTAAAAGTCAGAACCTGCGGCGTTTGTTTCATCTTATACGCCCTTGGCGCCTGTCTCTTGTTTATCCTTGGTCCAGTGGGCGCCGGCTACATCTGGCTGTTCGGTGCCTCAGTCATCATCAGTGCCATTATCGGTCTTGAAGCTGCTATCTGGACGCTGGTGCTGAATGCCGTCACACTCTTATCTATTTCAATTTTCGTAAGATATGGCGTTATGCAGTGGGCGATTCAATATGACAATGCCCTGGAAAAATGGCTGGTCATGTCAGCAAATTTTTTGCTTCTGAACGCTTTTGTCACCTTGACCACGGCGATGATGCTGAACGGTCTCAGCAAGGCATTATCCACTGAGCAGGACTTCATCCACAGTCTGCAAGAAAGCGAAGAACGGTTTCGTGCCATATCGGAATTTTCCCATCTCGCCATCTGCATCATCGATGAAACGGCCAAGATCACATGGGTGAACAATAGAATGCTCGAAATCAGTGGCTATTCCCGGGAGCAGGTTTTGGGTGGCGGCACGTTTCTTGATTTTCTTGCCCCCGAGTCTTCGGATTTCGTAACGAGCAACTATTTGAAGTTTCTTAACGGGGAAAATTATCAACATCATTATAATTTTAATATCATTCGTGCCGATGGGGCAAATCGTCTCATTGAAAAGTACATGACGGACTTCTCGGACAAACACGGCCGCAAACATCTCATCATCAGCATGATTGACGTGACGGATCAAAAGCTTGCTGAAAACGCCATCCTTTCCAGCGAGAAGAAGTTTCGTCAATTGTTCAATGGCATCAGTGATGCCTTGTTCGTTCATCGTGGCCCGGCAGACGGCCTGACGGGGCACTTCATTGAGGTGAATGATGTCGCCTGTCAGCTTCTGGGTTATAGCCGCGAGGAGTTGCTTCGAATGACCCCGATGGACATCCATGCACCCGACACCATCCTCAATCTACAGCAAAGAATGGCAAAATTTCAATCGAAGGAATTTACGCCCTGGGAAAGCGCTCACATCACTAAAGAGGGCCGTCGTATTCCTGTCGAGATTTCCAACCAATTCTTCGAGTTAAACGGAGAGCCGGTTTTGTTGTCTACGGCCCGGGACATATCAGGACGCAAAGCCATGGAAGAAATGCTCCGGCAGGGGCAGAAGATGGAAGCAATCGGCACATTATCCGGTGGAATTGCGCATGACTTTAACAATATTCTGAGTTCAGTTCTGGGATATGCCGAGTTGGCCCTTGAAGCCGTTGAAATGGAGACACCCCTTGAAAAATATATTAACGGTATCTATCAGGCAGGCATCCGGGCACGGGATCTGGTTCAGCAAATTCTGATGTTCAGTCGAAAAAGCGAAAAAGAACTGAAACCAGTTCAAATGAACCAGATTGTCAAGGAAGTACTCAATCTCCTGTCATCGACAACACCCAGCAATATAAAAATAGAGCACATTATTGACAGCAAATCCCTTATTTTAGGTGATGCGGTTCAGGTTCACCAGGTACTGATGAACCTTTGCACCAATGCGGTATACGCCATGGAAGATACCGGTGGGACCATGACAATCAACCTGACCGATGTGATGCTGGATGGAATTTTCGTTACGCCCTATCCGGATCTGCATCCCGGTAACTATGTAAAGCTTGAAGTTTTGGACACAGGCACTGGTATGACCCCTGACATCATAGAGCATATTTTCGACCCGTTTTTCACCAGCAAAAAACCAGGGGAAGGTACAGGGATGGGTCTCTCAGTTGTTCATGGAATCATCAAAAGCAGTGGCGGCGAGATCCTTGTCGACAGTACTCCCGGTAATGGATCCACGTTTACGGTCTATCTGCCCGTTCTGCAAAACAGATCAGCGGTGGAGATTGAGCCAATGACGGCCCTTCCACATGGAAACGAACACATATTGTTTATTGATGATGAGGTCCGGATCGCTGATATTAGTGAGGAAATATTGAAACAGTTGGGCTATCGGGTCACCATAAGAACCAGTAGTCTGGAAGCGCTCGAACTCTTCAAGCACCGGTCACACGATTTTGATCTGGTGGTGACGGACATGACCATGCCCAATCTGACCGGAGATAAGCTTGCTGTTGAATTGATGAAAATTCGTCCCGGCATTCCGGTCATTTTGTGTACTGGTTACAGCAAAAAAATATCTGATGAAGCAGCTTCAGATATTGGGATTAAGGCACTCGCATATAAGCCAATTGTAAAAGCTGACTTTGCAAAAACTATCCGGAAAGTCCTTGATGAGTCAAAAGGCTCGTCTCATGATTAATTATCCAATTCTTGATTTTTGAGTGGTCCGGAAATATTAACCATACCAAGCGTAACCTTAAAAGATGACTGGACTCAACAATATTGCAAGTTCCATGAGTTTTCAAATATGGTTTTAGATATTTCAGGTAGGTCACCATAGAAACAGCGATGAACCCATTTTTTTATAACCTTAAGGAGAGAAAAATATGATTTGCAAAATCGAACGAATGGTCTTGGTACTCTGTTTGGTTACGGCCATTGTCTCGGTTGCGTTTTCACCCGCACCGGCTTTTGGTGAGACTTTGCGTTTTGTCTTTATGGCCGACAGTCGTGGGAGTTCCCTCGACGATCCGGTCAACACCCCCGTGTTAAATGCCATCATCTCCCAAATCAAGGCATTATCTCCCCAACCTGCATTTGTGGTTTTCGGAGGAGATATGTCTTACAGAGGCTGTATAAAAGGCACTTACACTTTCCAGAACTGGAAAGACCTCTTTGCGCCCCTGACAAGTGCGGGGATATCTTTATATACTGCAATCGGGAATCATGAACTCTATGCCCATGGATGTGGAGCATCTAACGAAGGATTCTTTCAGGTAAACCAGCAGCAGTACCAAAAGGTATTTACGGAGAATCCCAGCAATGGACCACCAGGTTATGAGAAGCTGGTTTATTCCTTTGCATCC
>CAJBLH010000010.1 GCA_903953895.1 uncultured Desulfobacteraceae bacterium
GCTTTTTGCCGGTTGACGGCATCCATGGCTTCCAGACCGCCGACGGTTTCTTCCAGCCATTTCATCACGAGCTGAATGGTATACACGCCAAAACACGGCGGGGTGTTGTACATGGAATTTTTGGAGGAATGGGTCGTGTATTTCAGCATAGTGGGAATGTTTTTCGGTGTGCGTTGCAGCATATCCTCCCGAATGACGACCACACAGACCCCGGCCGGCCCGATGTTTTTCTGGGCGCCGGCATAGATCAGGCCAAAAGGCTTGATGTCAAACGGTCTGCTCATAAAATCCGAAGACATATCGGCCACCAGCGGTGCGTCCTTGACGTTCGGATAAGCCGCCCACTGTGTTCCCTTGATGGTGTTGTTGGATGTGATGTGAACATAGGCCGGGTTCTGGCTGTAGACGATGTTTTCAGGTATATAGCAAAAGGCTCGGTCTTCGGATGAGGCCACGACCTGGATGTTTTTTCCGAGGAGCTGAGCTTCCTGAATGGCCTTGGTGGCCCAGGTGCCGGTATTCACATAATCGGCGGAATCCGTATCCGACAGACAATTCATGGGAATCATGGCGAACTGGAGGCTGGCGCCGCCCTGTAGAAACAGGACATGATAGGATTCATTCAGCTTCAGCAATCTGCGGATTCTGGCTGTGGCGTCGTTGATGACATCGTCGAACCATTTGGACCGGTGGCTGACTTCGGTTATGGACATGCCTGAGCCCTTGAAATCCAGAAATGATTCCTGAATTTCCTGTAAAACTGGCAGCGGAAGGGCAGCAGGCCCGGCGTTGAAGTTGTGAATACGTTTGACAGACATGTAAATCCTCCAAAAATGAATGATAAAATAACGTAAAGATACACTCCCTGACTGTTGCATTGCTGAAAACAAGGAAATAGTTCAGGATATTATCTCGGACATATTTGAACTTTCGTCCGTTAGTTGTCAAATAGAATTTCAGACGGAATGCTGACATCATCACCCGTTCCAGTACAATCACATTTGGACTTTGGGTAAATATATCCAATCAAACGTAACATAATGGAAAAGATGAACTTTGTTGTTTGTAGCCGCTCCCGATAAATTTCCTGTTATTCCAGATGCTGCTTCATATACACAGCCGTATGCGAGATATCGGACAGGCCCAGCATTTCCTCCGGGGAGCCTGTCGCCACCACCTGCCCGCCGGCTTGCCCACCCTCGGGCCCCAGATCGATAATGACGTCGGATGCCAGAATGATGTCCAGATTGTGCTCGATGACGACTACCGTATTATTGTGATCCACCAGAGACTGGAGGACCTGGATCAGCCGCTCCACATCCGAAGGATGAAGCCCCGTGGAGGGTTCATCCAGTACATAGACGGTATGATCGGTCGAGGCTTTCACCAGTTGATGAGCCAGTTTGATGCGCTGGGCCTCCCCGCCGGAGAGGGTCGGGCTCGGCTGCCCGAGGCGCAGATATCCCAAACCAATGTCGCAGACCAGAGACAGCGCCCGGCGGATGGCCGGCACCGCCGAAAAAAACGCCAAGGCTTCCTGGAATGTCATTTCCAGGATTTCGGAAATGGTTTTTCCTTTATAAACCGCCATCAGGGTTTCTGAATTGAAGCGTTTTCCCCGGCAGACCTCACAGGGGACATAGACAACCGGCAGAAAACTCATTTCGATTTTGTTGTGCCCCTGGCCCTTGCAGGCAGGGCAACGGCCTTCCTCAACATTGAACGAGAACCTGCCGGGTAGATATCCCCGGGTTCTGGCCGCAGGGGTCAGGGCGAACAACTGGCGGATATCGGAATAAAATCCCACATAGGATGCCGGAATCGATCGCGGGGTTTTCCCAATAGGGCTGTGATCGACTTCCAGGATGCGTTTGACCTTCTCCCAGCCACGGATGCTTCGACAGAGTTTATCTGGAACGGGGCGGCCTTCGAGCCCGCAGCGGATGGCCGGAAACAGCGTTCCTTTCACCAGTGTGGATTTTCCGGAACCTGAAACCCCGGTGACAGCGATCAACGTGTTGAGGGGGAATGCAACATCGATGGACTTGAGGTTGTTCAAACTTGCGCCATGGATCTCGACCTGTGGCTGATTCCGAAAGGGCCGCAGGCGGCTGGACAGGGGGCGGGTCGATTGCAGAAGATATTTTCCGGTCACAGAGGCACCGGTGTTTTTGATCGTCTCCTGAGTTCCCGAAGCCACAATCCATCCCCCGTCTCGTCCGGCGCCGGGCCCAAGATCGATCAGGGTGTCGGCCTGACGGATGGTTTCTTCATCATGTTCCACCACCAGAACCGTGTTACCCCGATCCCGCAGGGTTTTCAGGGCATGGATTAAAATACCGCTATCCCGGGGATGCAGCCCGATGGTTGGCTCGTCCAGGATATAGAGAATGCCGGTAAGATTGGACCCAAGCTGGGCTGCCAGCCGGACCCGCTGGGCTTCGCCGCCGGAAAGGGTGTTCCCGCTTCTTCCCAGGGAAAGATAGGAAAGCCCGAGCCGATTCAGAAGGGACAGGCGGGACAGGATTTCGGACAGGACCGGTTCGGCGATGGGTTTTTCCGCATCGCTGAACGAAAAATCCCGGATCATTCGCTCAAGATGTTCGGCGGTTGCCTGCATCAATTCCCATATCGTCAAGCCGCCGATACGAACGGATAACGCCAGCGGCTGCAGTCGGCTGCCCCGACACTCGGAACAGATGCCGGCCAGGCCGTCTTCGGGGGATCCAATCTGTCCCAGCCCTCCGCAGGCTGAACAGGCCCCTTGGGGGCTGTTGAAGGAAAATAGCCTGGGATCCAAGGGTTCAAGCCCGATGCCACAGGTCGGGCATACCCCCTTCAGGCTGAAAACCGTTTCATTTCCAGCGTCCTCGACCACAGTAAAACTGCCGTTCCCTTCGGATAGCGCCATCTCCAGCAACGGCATCAATATCTCTGCATTCAATCCGCCGGAAGACCACCTGCCGGTTTCCAGCTCGATGGTATGTTCATGATAACGGCTCAGCGCCATACCGGGCCGGAGCTCGGTCCAGGCTCCATCGATTTTGGCGCGGGTAATCCCGCTTTTCAAGGCTTTGGCCAGCACATCCTTGTGAAAACCTTTCCGGCCGCTTATCTTCGGCGTCAGAATAGATGCGGACACACCGGAGTACCGCTGCAGCACCCCGGCTGCAATGGCTTCCCGGGTCTGAGTGACCAGTCTCTTGCTGCATCCCGGGCAGTGGCGATCTCCGATTTTACTGTATAACAGCCTTAAAAAGTGATAGATTTCCGTCAGGGTGGCCACCGTGGATCGGCGACTGGCATGGCTGATGCGCTGTTCGATGGCCACGGTCGGAGATAACCCGGTGATCCGATCCACATCCGGCCGTTCCAAAATGGTCATATATTGGCGGACATACGGGGCCAGGCTTTCAAGATACCGTCTCTGGCCTTCGGCAAAGAGGACATCAAAAGCCAGAGAAGATTTTCCCGACCCGGATACACCGGTCATTACGACAAGCTGATTGCGAGGGATAGTTACCGTGACATTCTTCAAATTATGCTCGCGGGCGCCACTGACGACGATGGCGCCGCCCCAGGCGGATACCGGCTCTGAAACGGCATCCGGTAGCATCGGTATTTTTTCTTGCGAATCAGGGGTGAGGTATTCCCGCAGAAATCGGCCGGTATGCGATGCACTGCACACCGCAACCGCTTCCGGCGTACCCGATACGACTACTGTGCCGCCGTTGTCTCCACCCTCGGGCCCCATATCGATCACCCAGTCGGCGGTTTTGATCACATCCAGGTTGTGCTCGATCACCAGAACCGTGTGGCCTTTTGCTGTCAGACGTTGAAACACTTCAAGCAGCCGTTCAATATCCTGGAAATGGAGTCCGGTGGTGGGTTCATCCAGAACGAAAAGCCGGTTGCGGCTGCCGGCATCCTGTAAAAACCGGGATAGTTTCAGACGTTGGGCCTCTCCGCCGGAAAGCGTGTTCAGGGGCTGACCGAGCCTGAGATAGCCGAGGCCCACATCCGATAAGGTGGACAGCGGCCCCGTAATCTGGGGGATGTCTGCAAAAGCGGCCAGGCCTTCATCCGTGGTCAGGTTGAAGATATCTGAAATATTCAGACCCTGGTAGCGGATGTTCAGCGCTTCTGAAATGTAGCGTTTTCCGCCACATCTGGGGCAGGTGACAAAAACGTCCGAGAGAAACTGCATCTCGATCTTTTCGAATCCTTCGCCTTTACAGGCTTCACACCGACCGCCCGGAACATTGAAGGAAAAATATCCGGCGAAAAACCCGTTTTCACGGGCTTGCGGCGTGTTGGCAAGAAGCTTACGAAGAGAGTCCATGGCGCCGGTATAGGTCAAGGCGTTGGCCCTGGGCGTCCGGCCCACGGCATGCTGATCCACCAGAACCGCCTCGGATATATTGGCTAAACCATGGATTGCCCGATATGTCCCCGGACGATCCGTTGCCTGCCCCTTGATGCGCTGAACGGCTTTAAACAGGATATCGTCAGCCAGCGTGGATTTTCCCGATCCGGACACACCGGTAATACAGGTCATCACTCCCAGGGGAATCTCTACATCGATGTTTTTTAAATTATTTTCCGAAGCACCTTCAACCCGTATCCATTCGATATTGCCGGGTATTTTTCGACGGGGCGGAATAGGAATGCGTCGTTTTCCTGTCAGATAGTCTCCGGTAATGGTACCGGCAATATGGGATACCGGGCCGTCATACATAATTCTTCCGCCGTTTTCGCCGGCCTCGGGACCCATATCCAGAATCCGGTCGGCCTGTCGGATGATTTCTGGGTCGTGTTCCACCACGACGATGGTATTGGGAAGATCCCGAAGTCGCTGGAGGATTTTTACCAGGCGGTTGCAATCTCTTGGATGAAGCCCGATGCTGGGTTCATCCAGAACATAGAGGGCGTTGACCATGGAAGACCCCAGGCTGGACGCCAGGGCCACACGCTGGACTTCACCGCCGGAAAGGGTTCGGGACTGGCGGTCCAGGGTCAGATACCCCAATCCCACGTCCTGAAGAAATTTCAGCCGGGATAGGACTTCATCATAAATTATGCGGCCTGCGTTATCCGTGGCGCTCGTATCCAGAGCTGTAAAAAATGATGCGGCATCCATGACATTCAGTGCATAGACATCTGCAATCGTCCGGCCAGCCAGCCGGTACAGCAGTGTTTCGGGTTTGAACCGGGTTCCGTTACAATCACTGCAGACCGTATAGTTTCTGTATCGGGACAGAAATACCCGCACCGGCAATTTATAGGTTTTTGTTTCCAGCCACTTAAAAAATCCGCGGACCCCGTAATAGGCTTGTGTACCCTCCAGAATAGCCGTTCTCTGATCCTGCGGCAGATCTTTGAATGGTTTGCGGGGCGCGATTCCCTGCTGGTGACAAAACGCCATCAGCTCTTGAAACTCGACTTTTTGATCCGCATCCACCCCCCATGGCTTGATGGCGCCCTGTTCCAGAGATTTTGAGGGGTCTGGGATCACCAGATCCCAATCAATATCGATGGTTCTGCCGAATCCCCGGCAGACATCACAGGCGCCGACCGGACTGTTGAAGGAAAAAAGATTGGGAACCGGAGGCACATAAGCGATCCTGCAGGCAGCACATTCCAGGCTCCGGCTGAAAGACCGCCGGTCTGCTGCACCGATCCACAGGTCGATGTGGCCGGCGCCCCATTGAAATGCCTGCTCCAGGGAATCCATGATCCGGGGCTGGTCCACGACCCGGAACCGCAGTCGGTCCACCAGAACATGCAGCGGTTGCGGCGTCGTTTCCACAGACAGCTCCGACAACGGGCTGGTTCGTCCCTCTGTCACATAACGGTCGAAACCCATGCGAATCCAGGGTTGCAGGACATCCTGTGCCGAATCCGGATCGAGAGTCGCCGGAAATGTGATGCGAATCTCGGCGCCCTCAGCAATCTCCTGAATTGTCCGCCAGACATGCAGCGGGGTTTCGGGCAGTACGGGATTACCGCACCCCCGGCAGTAAAGTTGCCCCATGCGGCTGTACAGGAGCTTGATATAATCGGTCAGCTCCGTCATGGTTCCTACTGTGGAACGGGATGTCTTGACAGGGTCTTTCCGGTCGATGGCAATGGCCGGCGGTATTCCCAGAATGGCATCCACCTGGGGCCGGTCCATCCGATCCATGAATTGCCGGGCATAGGGCGAAAATGTCTCCACATATCGCCGCTGACCTTCGGCATACAGGGTGTCGAAGGCCAGGGAAGATTTGCCGGAACCGCTGACGCCGGTGATTACCGTTATCCGGTTGAGATGGATATCCAGGTCAAGATTTTTCAGGTTGTTCTGTCTGGCGCCGCGAACGACGATCGCTGAAGATTTCATCTTTTAAAGATGATACATCCCTGTCGGTTTTTCAAGACTGGAATAATGATTCCGGTTAGCCTTGACACGTGGGAGCAGAGAAAGTATAAATTGATCGAATCGGATTGAATGGACTGGAGGAACTTATGTTTGGCATCGGCATGCAGGAATTGCTCCTGATTCTGGTTATAGCGCTTATCGTTCTCGGCCCTAAAAAGCTGCCGGATGTGGCAAAGTCCCTTGGCAAGGCGCTGAATGAATTCAAACGGGCCACCAGCGACATCAAGGAATCCCTGGATTTGGACGACAGCTTGCGTACTGTCAAAAAATCATTTCATACCATGAACGACACCCAGCCAGTGGCGCCAGCAGATACTTCCGCTTCCAGCCCTTCAGGGGCCACGCTTCCTCCATCGGCTTCTCCGGAAGAATCCGCAAAGACCCAAGAGCCCCCCCGTGCTTCCAGTTGACAGGATACGTTCATGAATGACGAAGAGAAAATCCCTTTCACATCTCATCTGGAAGAGCTGCGAAAGCGTCTGATCACCTGCTTTATTGCGGTTTTCATTGGATTCGTTTTGTGCTACAGCATCAAGGAATGGCTGTTTAAGATACTGACATCTCCGCTGATATCGATTATGCAGCCGGGTGAAAAGCTGATTTTCACCAGCCTGCCAGAGGCATTTTTCGTTTATTTGAAAGTGGCGTTTCTGTCCGGCACCATTCTGGCGATTCCCATCATTTTATATCAGTTCTGGATGTTCATCGCTCCTGGACTTTACACCGAAGAAAGACGGCATCTGGCGCCCATTATGGTGTTGTCCGTGTTCTTTTTTATCGGGGGTGCTTTTTTCGGCTATTATGTGGTCTTTCCCATCGGATTCGAATTTTTTCTCAGTTTTGCGTCAGATTCGGTCCGGCCGCTGCTGACCATGCGGGAGTTTTTGAGCTTTGCATCGCTTTTTCTGCTGGTTTTTGGTCTGATTTTCGAACTGCCGCTGGTTCTGGTCTTTCTGGTGAAATTAGGCATTATTTCCATTGACTTTTTAACGAAAAATAGAAAATATGCCATTCTTTTGATATTTATCGTCGCCGCCATTTTAACGCCGCCGGATGTCATATCCCAGACACTTATGGCCATTCCGATGATGGCGCTCTACGAAATCGGCATTCTCGGCGCCAGAATCTTTGTTCGAAAAAAGCCTCTGGAAGATGTGCCGGAAGACACTCCGCCGGAACGCGCTCCGGAAGAATCTTCCTGAGATATGGTTACGGGTTCTTGGTCGCAATTCCGGCACTGAATTGCGGCAAAAGAACATTTTGCAGGTATGATAAATTATTAACAGGGGAAAGGAGGAAAAATTCGTATGAAGAAAACATTGTGGATTGTTCTGGTGGTTGGCATCGCGGTTGTTTTTGCCTCGGCCGCTCTCTATGCAGGAACCAAGGCTGCAGATGTTATCAAAATGGAAAACAAGATTTATCCCAAACACGAAAAAGGCATTGTCGAGTTTTCGCACAAAAAACATGTTGCCGAATATAAAAGCGCCTGTGGGGACTGCCATCATGACAAGGACGGAAAACCACTGGCCGGTCTGAAAGAGGGTGACAATGTTCAGGACTGTGCCGAATGCCACAAGAAGCCAAGTGAAAAACCAAAGGGAAAAGATGCTCCCAAGCTGACAGATAAAGAAGTGCTGGAATATCATGCCGAAGCCATGCACAAGAACTGCCAGGGATGCCATAAGGAAGCGAACAAAAAGAACAACAACCAGAATGCCCCGACCACTTGTGTAAAATGCCATCCGAAAACCAGTTAAGCACCTGACGCTGTCTTCAAATTAACAGACGGGCAGGCTTCTCTGTGCCGAGAAGAACCTGCCCTTTTTTGTTTCCGCTTTTTTTGTCCGAAGTGTCATTCAAGTCGAAATTACACCTTATGGAATTCCAGCCCCCAGTACTTTTCTTTTCAGAACTTCCGCTTTTTCGGGTACGGCTCCATGACAAACTCTGGAGGTACCGCCGGGACCCGGCTGCGCCGTTTCTGATGATGAGCTGCAGCTAATCTCTTTCTTGGCGAATCCGGCTAAAAACCAAATGTTCCTTTGATGTCTCTATATAATTCCGGATGGGAACAGCAATGCGGGGGGGTATCTCATGGGGAAATTCTTTTTTGAATGTCGCCGGAGTACCAGCAACTAGATGAAAGGGTCCGACAATCTGCCCTTCCCTTACTACAGAACCTGCCGCTACGATGGAGCCTTGTTTCACACAGCAAGCATTCATTAAAATTGAACCCATGCCAATCAGGCAGTGATTTTCAATATGACAGCCGTGTACTATCACGTTATGGCCGATGGTGACATGCTTTCCGATGTGTGTGGGTTTTCCGTAATCCGTATGCACCGTGCAGTTGTCTTGAACATTCGTGTTTTCCCCGATAAAAATCGGGGCCATATCTCCACGCAGCACCGCGCCGTACCAGATACTGGCTCCATCCTGAATTTCAACATCCCCGACAATCACCGCCGTAGGGGCGATAAAAACATTTGCGCCGATGCGGGGTTTTTTTTCACCCAAGTCTATAATCATTACTACGCCTCTGAATGGTATCTTTCGTGAATATCGATGAACCCGTAACAATATCTGATCATCGTCGTTCCGGCGACAGCCGGAGTTCAAAATCACCAGCCTGAAAAACCTGATTCGTTCATATAAAATGTTAATGGCGATCAGTCAACCATTAGATTAGGGATCGATAACATTAATTCTGCCTGTTGTTATCGATATCTTCAAGAGGATATAGAACTCCTTGGCAAAATCCGTTATAATCAAACCTTGTATTTACCCTGAAAAGGCGTTTATCCGCCGCCAACAGTTGGCCTATCCCTCTCCCGGAGGAAAAACGGTAATAACATGAAGATAATGAGTTTAAGAACTTTTTTTGTGATAATCATTGTTCTCCTGTGTCTTATAGTAGGCGCGGGTTCATCACCCCAGGCGGACCAGACCCATACGGTCTCACGGCTGCTTTCTCTGATTCTGGAAAAGGATGCAGTGCTGCTCACCGATCCTGAAGGAAAGGTTCTGGCTTCCAGAAACGCCGAAAAACTTCTAGTTCCTGCATCGACCCTCAAAATCCTGACCGCTCTGGTCGCCATTCACTATCTTGGCGAGAATTATCGTTTCATCACCGAATGTTATCTGGATAAGGATCAGAATCTGAAAATTAAGGGGTTCGGCGATCCCTTGTTCGTTTCGGAAATCATGCCGGATTTTTCAAGGCAGCTCCACCTTCATCTTGATCATTACAGGGATATGGTTCTGGATGATTCGGTTTTTCTGCAGCCTCTGCGGATTCCCGGTGTCTCTGAAACGACAGAACCTTATGATGCGCCCAATGC
This sequence comes from uncultured Desulfobacteraceae bacterium, assembly GCA_903953895.1. GTDB lineage: Bacteria > Desulfobacterota > Desulfobacteria > Desulfobacterales > Desulfatirhabdiaceae > RAAP-1. The sequence continues at coordinate 9,766 of CAJBLH010000010.1, forward strand.
CGCATTCAGTGCCAATTTCAACACCGTCAATTTTCTGAAAACATCCTCAGGCAAATACATCAGTGCCGAACCCCAAACCCCGCTGGTTCCGTTTGCAGCCTCCCGAATCCGTGCTTTTGGAACAGATTCCGGCAGAATCGTGTTTTCTCACTCCCAGGGAGAAAACGTACTCTACGCCGGGCATCTGGTCGCCGCTTTTTTGTCGCAGCAAGGGATTGCATCTTCCGGACAGATTCGAATCGGTCGGGTTGAAGATGGAGACAAGCTTTTAATCAGATATGTTTCCCCGTATCGGCTGACGGACGTTATTGCCAAACTCATGGCCTACTCTAATAACTATACAGCTAACCAACTGTTTATTGCCGCCGGTATTCAGGCCTATGGGCTGCCCGGTACGATCGACAAGGGCATCCGGGCATCCCAGAAATTCCTCCATAAAGAACTCCACTCTGAGACCATCAAACTGGCTGAAGGATCGGGGATTTCACGGGAGAATCGCATTTCGGCTATGCAGTTGGACCAGCTACTGGTCAGCTTTTATCCGCATCGGCAATTGATGCGAAGACAGGGAAACGAGCTCTTCAAGACCGGAACTCTGGATGGGGTTCGCTCCCGGGCTGGATATATCGAAGACGGCAATGGGGGATGCTTCCGGTTCGTTGTTATGATCAATACCCCTGGAAAAACCGCTGAGCCCGTGATGGAAATCATCCGTAGGATTGTCGGCGCCTAACTCTTCAACAAAATGCTGAACTTTTGCATGAGATGCGGCACGGCAACGGCTGATGACCGAATTTTGCGGCGCATCAAGAAATGCGTATAAGGTGATCGGCCCGGTAATCGGGTCATCGGGGAAGGCGCGAGGGTGTTGTGGAATGAAACTGATGATGTTATTTGCAGGCGCATATGTGGCGGGGTCTGTCAATTTTCCGATTCTGCTGTTTAATCTGCTGAAAAAAGAGGATCCGAGAAGCGGTTTCAGCAAGAATCCCGGCATGTTCAATGTATACCGGCAGCATGGACTTTTCTGGGCCATGGTAATCCTGATATTAGATGTCGGCCGGTCGCTGGGGGTGGGGTTTATTTCGGCAATATTTCTTCAGATAACGCTCATCCCCTGGGTGGGCCTGGGGCTGATACTTGGCAACCGTCTTCCCTGTTTTCATCAATTCCGGGGAGGAAAAGGAGTGGCCAATTACCTTGGCTTTTCAGCGTTCATTGCGCCGCTATGGGCGCTGGCGGCAATTCTGGCCTGGCTGATAATCTACTCGTTTTTTCGAATTGCCTGTATCGGGTCTTTGACAATGGTTTTGATCCTGGCTACAGGCACGCTGCTGGCTTGCCAATTTGATCCAATTGCCGCTTCCGGAATACTCTGTACCGTGGCGGTGATTTTCTACAGTCATAAATCAAATTTTACAGAGTTTTTCCAAAGACAGACCTCGTTATCGCGCAAAAATATGGCACCTGCTTTGAGGCGAAAACACTGGTTTTGCGTGATTTTTACCCATCGATTGGACACATAAAAATACCATTAATTGGACATTTATAATTTTAACATGCCGTAAAGTTAGCTATAATATTTAATTTATGTTAATTTATGAGTTGACAAATTTATATATTTCATACATCCTCATCTCACCTATTTTTTGAGGGAGATGAGCATGCAACAAGAAAGCATCTTTAAAGAAATCCCAGCGCAA
>CAJBLH010000011.1 GCA_903953895.1 uncultured Desulfobacteraceae bacterium
GCTTCTCTTGAAACCCCTTCTTAAAAAAAGATATTTCCTTTATAAAGTAACCGGGCTTGTCCAACCAAACGGATAAGATTGTGGTTCGCTTCGCTCTCACAATCTATCCTTATTCGTTATGCCGTTTGTTCAGGAAACAGCTTTTTGGAAATTTCAATATCCTGCCTGATTAGCGAATTGACAATTTTATTCAAAGAAAAACTGCTGTGCCTTCCTTTGATGTTTTTTAATAAAAATTCTCTCACTTCCCTGTCCAGATAGATCGGGATTTCCAATTCCTCAAGCGGCCTGTAAAATTTACCCTGCTCCGCATCTGTAAAATCATACTCTTCTTTCATTTCGGACACCTTTTATAATATGCATGTTTCTCTTTTGTTGTCGCTTTTCTGGCACTGATGATTCTGACAATCTCTGCGCCATCATCGCTTCTGAATGTATGCACAACAACAAGAATGGATTCGCTCAACGATTTCCCTATCAATATCCATCTGTCTTCGTCTTCCGAGTGATCATCATCGTATTTGCTCAAAGCAAAAGGATCCGAAAAAACATATGAAGCCTGCTCAAATGTTATTCCACGTTTCTTTATGTTGATTTTCTCTTTCTCTGTATTCCACTCAAATTTCATGTATGTGCCTGATATTCAAAGCAGATAAATATACCCAGTCCTTATCGCCGCCATATTTTATGAAACATGAAACGGTATAACAGTGAATTCATCAAGTTATCGGACACACCCGGTGTGTTATGCGCTTATTTTATAGCCTGTAAAAGGTTTATTGACGCGTACGCCCGGCAACAAAGGCACGGAAAGCATCTCGCACGAGAGCGTACTCGACAGTGTTGACGATGAGACGATCGGCGTCTTCCCACCGGGCCGGCCTGTCCGCTGGAATCGACCCGAGTTGGACTCGATCGTCATCCATTAAGTGTGGAGCTTTTCGACGAACGAACTCCAAAACCTCGCTTCGTCGAGCCGCGCCCTTCTTCCCGCACGTGAGAGTGCCGTCGTGCCATACAGTCACCACGCCATCCTCGACTTCAACGAAGCGATCGAGGTCGAGCTGAAGCGAGTTGTGGCGAGTATCGAAGTCATCGACCGCAACCACCAGCATGGTGCGCCCGTTGGTGTTACCAAACACGGGATCGTTCCGGACGAGCATCTGACCCAATACGGCGAGACTCACGATCTGGGAGTCCCCGTTGGCATCCTCGATGATGAAGTATCGATAGGTCCCTTCCCACCTTCCCCCTGCGGCGTTTCCGAATGACGTACTTCGAAGCCCCGTGCCGCGAATGGTGAAGCGACTCTCGCAGCTCCGCAATGCCGGAGTGGTGCGCTCCAACAGCAAGAGGCCAGCAATGTTTGCGAGATAGCCGTGGTGTACTGTTGACGATCCCTCACCGAGAACCCCATTCGCAAGCATCCAATCTCGGGTTGTCGGACGGCAGCCTGACACCTTTTGGGCGTGGCGGAAGCTCTTCAGGGGCCAGGTCAGAAGGGAGAGTCCCGCCGAGAAGGTCTCGGACACGGGGTGCATGAACCAGTTGTTGTGGAGCCCCATATTTGGTTACCCGATACCATCTCGTTTCGACACCGTTGGTTGTTGCGATGACGGACGCGGCTGCTTCAGTCGCCTTGTGGTACCGAAGCACCTGGTCAAGAGCGTCGTCAGTAAGCGCAATATGTTGCGCCTTACATTCAACCAGAACGAGTGGCCTGGAGTCTGGTCCTGAGACCACGACATCGACACGACCTCGTGCTGCTACCCTTGGCAAGAGGTTGGAAAGGTGCACCTCGGTTCGAATAAGGTGACCAAGGATGCCCAGCTCGCCCTTCAGGTAGGCGATAAGCTGCTGCCTAACGTTCTCCTCCGGTGTGGCGGGGACAAGTATCTGCCGGCAGGGGTCGAACAATGCAGGGAATCCATCGCGATGGAATGTCTCCGTCGCGACGAACGTATCAAGAATGAACGGCTTTGGCGGACCTGGGCTCATGGGTAATATCTCGATCTGGCTAACATTTTTTCTACAGTTTCTGGATATCATTACAACAAATGCTCCCTCTCCGTACGACCGTACGACTCGTGAATTAAAATTTTCTATTCTTCAGTATAACTTGGATTTCGCTCATTGATTTTTGAAAATTATTTTTTGCGGCAATCTGGGATAGATTGCCAACTTCTGTCAATTGTTGGACGAAGCCGCATGCGCGGCAGAAAAAAACAAAAAAAAACTGATGATTGGTGTATAACTCCGGCACCTGCCTAATTTCGGGCATGTCATAAAAAAGGAGAATACACCATGAATCCGAATGAAGTAAATCGATTTAACGAGCTTTATCAATGTCACCTGAGGCTGTTGAAACTTCAGGGGAAAAGCCAGAAAACAATTGATTCCTATTCCCGGGCCGTCCGCCGAGTCGGTGAGCGTTTTGACTGCTGTCCTGATCAA
>CAJBLH010000012.1 GCA_903953895.1 uncultured Desulfobacteraceae bacterium
AGGTTCAATAGGACAGCTACGACTCGTTTTGTATTTGTACCTTCGATCTTTTGAATCTCTGGTTGAATGCTGTCTAAAATTTTGGTAGTATTTTCTGGTGTCATTAGAATCGGTCTATACAATCATTGAAGGCATTTTTGCAATCAATATTTTTAGCTCAGCCATAAAATTTAAAAATGATACCTTCAAAGGGCAATGTCAGGCTTCCGGGTATCTGCAGCGGCAGCGGGCGCTTGCCCGGCGCATCGGAAATCCCGCCCACAATTTCACGCATGGTGCGGGCGGGGCAGATACATTGTAACTTCTTTTTCGCCCTTACACCTTCCGGCATTTGAGAATAATATCAATCACCCGATCCAGATCAGAATTGGTCATCGCCGTTCCGCTCGGCAGACACAACCCCCGCTCAAACAAATCCTCGGCCACTTTCCCCCCAACTACCCTCGCGGGATATCTCTGCTTTCCTTGCTGGCCTCTGATATCTGACCACTGACCGCTGCAGTCGAAAACCGGCTGAAGGTGCATCGGTTTCCATACGGGTCTTGACTCGATATTTTCAGCATTCAGCGCGTGCCGCACCGCTTCCCGGTCTGCCCCGAATATCTCCGGCGTTATCAGCACCACGGTCAGCCATCGGTTGCACCGGCCATATGCCGCCTCCGGCATGAATTCAATCCCGGAAACACCTCCCAGCGCCGCCCGGTAATGGTCGAATATCTCCCGTTTCCGCTGCACTCGCTCATCCAGCACTGCAAGCTGCCCTCGGCCAATGGCCGCCAGAATATTGCTCATCCGATAATTGCACCCGATTTCCGTATGCTCATAATGAGCAAATGGCTCTCTGGCCTGTTGAGACCAGAACCGCGCCTTTTCAATCAACTCCCCATCATCCGAGGCCAGCATTCCCCCGCCGGAAGTTGTCATAATCTTGTTTCCGTTGAACGAAAACACTGCCGCCCTGGCCCCTTTCCCCGCGTGGTTGAGCGTGGCGGGTGGCGGGTCATGGGGGGCAAGTGTAGCTGGGTCTGACCCGCTCTGCACATCTTCTGATATTCCCGACTTCACACCATATTTATCCTTCGCGTCGTTGCGTTTTTGCGTGAAATATTTCGCACCCATCGCCTCCGCCGCATCCATCACTACCGGAACGCCATAGCGCTGACACACATCATAAATCCGCGCATAATCGCAGCACTGTCCATACAAATCCGTCGGCGCCACCGCCTTTGGCAACTTACCCGCCTTCGCGCACCGCTCCAGTTCAGCCTCCAGCAGTACCGGGTCCATGTTCCAGGTTTCCCGGTCACAGTCAATAAAAACCGGTGTTCCACCCAGAAACGTCACCGGAGTCACGCTCCCGATAAAGGTCAGGGTCGAGCCAAACACCTCATCCCCCGGCCCACCCCCCAGATACCTCAGCCCCAGGTGCATGGCTGCAGTTCCGCTTGCCAGCGCCGCACAATGCCGTATTCCCGTATATTCGGAAAACTCCCGCTCAAAGGCATCCACCATCGGCCCCAGTGGTGCAATATAATTGCTTTTAAAAGCCTTCTGCACAAATTGAATTTCATCCTCACCCAGGTGTGGTGGCGATAGAAAAATGTGAGGTCCAACATCACTATTTCTATCGGCCATCATCATTTTCTCGCTCTTCTTTTCAGTGGGAATGAGGACCAGGATGCCTTCCATCTGGCCTATGGCTGACAATCTTTTGTCGGAACAGACAAATGTATCGGTCGTGTCACAATAGGTGGAAAAAAAACCAAGTTGCAGGCTGTCCAGTGTTCTGACGGGGCGGGCTTTTCCATATTGCTTTACAAACCGTGAAGCCTCTTCGAAAACAAAAGGCGAAAAAGGCAACAATTCATACCGGATATCTATATCCTCCTGAAACTTCAGCAACAATTCTTCCAGGGAACTCGAATTGATTTCCTTCTCCCGATATCTGCGATGAATGGTTGAAAGAAACTCCAAAACGGCCAGTTCGGAGATACAAATTATCGCATCCGCCCTGTACAATTCAAGAGCATGCATTGAACCCTCTTCCGGGTGATATATCTTGATAAGAGAAGATGTATCCAGATAGTATTTCATAACCTTTCTTCTCTGTCCTCCATGACTGCATCCGCCCAACTGCTTTTAGATGTCGATGTCATTTCACGAATTCGCTCGATTGAAACAGCCTTTTGCAGGGATTTGGGGGATTTTATGAGTTCCAATATCCTGATTTGCCCATAAAGGACATTCAGTTCCTTTTCATCCATTTTGCTGATGGAGTCGATTATCTTCTCTTTTACCTTCATATCTGGCCCCTTGATTTCTTTATTTCCAGCATGATTATGGAGTGGCTGCCTATTTAACAGTTTTTCTTTAACACCACCGGACCAGTTTTCAATGCGTCAAGCCTTTGTAAAACAAGGTCGCAGCTTCATCCAATGTTCTAACCTCAATACAACTCTCAGGGGTGGGAATATCCCCATGCAAAGAACCCGTCCGTCGAACCCGAACTGAAGGCATCCAGCCCAATGTTGCAGGAGCAATAAAATCTTTCAGTGGATTATCCGCAATATACACACAATTACCCGGCGAATATCCCTGCTGCACCGTTTCAAATGCTCGCGGATGAGGCTTCCAGTATTCACGGCCCCAATCGTTTGTGATGATGATGGTTCCCACCCGTTCCACAAGTTGCAGGCTACGGACTTTCGCCCATTGAGAAACAGAATGGCCATCAGAGATGATGGCCAGTTCAGTCGAAGCATGGTTCATTAAAAATGACCGGGCATCCGGCAGCAGTTGAATGTCCGGTTCATGGGTCCGGTACACCTCAACCATTTTTAAAACCCGCTTGTCATCCTCCAAGTTAAAATCCCGAAGTACCTGATTGAATATATCGTTGCGTCTTCCCGATAAAAAATAATGCCATGCCCGTTCAAAAAAACCGTTTGTATCGCAGTCGGCCACCAGCCAGGCATCCACGGACTGAAATCCGCTTCTTACATAATCCTGCTCCAGGTACAGGGTATCGTCCATGTCCAGCACAATCAACAAGACCGTCACCCCTCTGTAAAAACCGCCTCATCGTAACGCAGCATGCGAACCCCTTCCCGCCAGTTGTCGTGATAATCCGGTTGTCGCCCCGTCACTTCCTGAAGCAGCCATCTGGCAAAAGAGCCGCCAGCCCTGTCGCAAATCGGATAACCGCCGCCAAAGCGGGCATTGATTTCAAATACCCGCACGCTCCCGTCTCCATGCTTGAAACCCTGAAAACAGATACATCCCTGAATTCCCTGGAATATTTCGGAAAAGCGATGGGCAATTGCCGTAAATTCTGGAACCCGTTCCGTCTGTGCAAAGCAGACTTCCCCATCCCGGACAAACCTGCGGATATGTGGCACACAGGACACACATCGGCGGGACCGGTCATAATAGCAGTTAATGGTATATTCCTGCCCGGTGCAAACTTCCTGAACCAGCCAGTCTTCCGGATTTCGCGTTTTTTCGAATAATTCTTCAATGTTTGAAACAACTGAAATTCCATTGCTGCAAGAGCCGTCTCTGGGTTTGATCAAAACAGGAAAGGGAAACTGACATGCATTATTCAGAATATCCATGACTCTCCAGCTTTCAGGAACGGGAATGTGATTGTCGGTCAGTACACGGACCGTAGCGGCTTTGTCTCTGGCAATGGAAACAAATTCAGGATCACTGACATGGATTTGGGCGCCGGCTTCAGCAAATAATGCCCTGTTTTCTGAAAATACCATCAACTCCGTATCAATCGTCGGAACAATCAGGTTGACCCGGTGCTTTCGGCATATCTCCAACATCTGCGGAATGAATGCATCCGATGTGCAGCGATCCACCCGGCAGGCCATATCCGCTACATAGCAGGCCGGACTCCAGGATGGGTCCATATCAACGGCAATGAGCGTGATATCCAGTCCCAGAGCTTTTGCGGCATTCCGAAACGTGTTGATCAGAGCAACCCGACGGCCTGCAGATGAAAACAGAACATTAATCATGTCCGCCCCTCAGCCATGCCACTTCCCTGGCAAATCCGCCGGCGCCGTATATTGCTATCTGGTTCATTATTGTTCCTTACGCACGCTTCACTCAAGCCGCTAAGCTCGCCATGACATCATATTCGGTATTTCTTGTCCGCAGGATTTTTCC
>CAJBLH010000013.1 GCA_903953895.1 uncultured Desulfobacteraceae bacterium
GAACATCATTTCTAAACTGTACTGAATACTTTAAATTTGATCAAAATATTTTTTTTATACTTTTAATTTCAAATTGTTATAAACCATCTGTTTTTGCCATTAACGATTTAACCATTTATAGAGTAACAATGTTTTGCTATGTTCAATCACTCTAAAGATGACAGCTATAGACTTTCTGATATTAAATTTCGCTGTTATCGACTGTCAGCGCATTACAATACTGCTTCCGCAACCCATATCAAAAGGGAACCGATGCACCCTGACCTATCACTTTCATTATTGACAGATCGAAGCAGAAGCAATATGGAAATAACCTGCTATAGACTTTCAGATATTAAATTTCGCTGCGTTATCGGTCGTCAGCGCTTAACAATAACTCATTGAGGTATTTATTCCCATCAACCTGGAGGTAAAGATGAACTGGTTTATCAACATGCTGGGGTCATCCATCGGAAAAAAACTGATGATGGCCATTACGGGGCTGAGTTTTTGCGGGTTTCTGGTTGCACACCTTGTCGGCAACCTCTTTATTTATGGCGGAAGGGACGCATTCAATGCATATGCAATGCACCTGCATTCCCTGGGTCCGCTGATAAATGCGGCGGAAGTGGGCCTGCTGACGCTGGCCCTGATCCATGTCCTGACAGGCGCAACCCTGTTCTATGAAAATCTGAAAGCCAGACCTAACCGCTATCATGTCAACAAATCCGCAGGAGGCAGATCCATCGGGTCCGCAACCATGCCGTACACTGGGCTTTTCCTTCTGCTCTTTGTAATTTTTCACCTTTTCAATTTTCATTTTGTGGACAAGACGCACATCACCATTTTTGATATTGTTTCCAAGGCGTTTTCCAATCCTTTGTATGTCGTTTTTTATATTCTGGCCATGATCATCGCCGGCCTACATGTAAGCCACGGGCTCTGGAGCGCTTTTCAAACCCTGGGCGCCAATCACCCCAAATATATGCCGATCATTATGACGACAAGCCTGGTATTCAGTCTCATCGTCGGCATCGGTTTTGGGTTTCTTCCCGTTTATATTTCGCTGATTGCTTAAGAACAAGGAGATCAACCATGCATTTAGATGCAAAAATCCCCGGGGGGCCGCTCGCTGACAAATGGGACAGGCATAAGTTCGAGCTGAAGCTCATCAACCCCGCCAATAAACGTAAATTCGAGGTCATTGTTGTTGGAACCGGCCTGGCAGGCGGCGCAGCCGCGGCTTCTCTGGCGGAGCTGGGCTATAATGTCAAAAGCTTCTGTATTCAGGATACGCCGCGCCGCGCCCACAGCATTGCCGCCCAGGGCGGCATCAATGCTTCCAAAAACTATCAAAACGATGGAGATAGTGACTGGCGGCTTTTTTATGACACCATCAAGGGCGGAGACTTCAGAGCCCGTGAAGGCAATGTCTATCGCCTCGCTCAGGTCAGTGGCAATATCATCGATCAGTGCGTGGCGCAGGGCGTTCCCTTTGCCAGAGAATACGGAGGACTTCTGGCCAACCGCAGCTTTGGCGGCGCGCAGGTTTCTCGAACTTTTTACGCCAGGGGCCAAACAGGCCAACAGCTTCTCCTGGGAGCTTACAGCGCCCTGAGCCGCCAGATAGCCTCCGGAAAAGTACAGATGTTCAATCGCCGGGAAATGGTGGATATTGTTCTGGTGAACGGACAGGCCAGGGGCATCATTGTCCGGAATCTGATCAATGGCGAAATCGAAAGCCATGGCGCCGATGCCGTTGTCCTTTGTACCGGAGGCTATGGAAATGTCTTTTTTCTGTCTACCAATGCCATGGCCTGCAATGTCACCGCCGGCTACAGGGCTTATCTGAAAGGCGCATTGTTTGCCAACCCCTGTTTCACCCAGATTCACCCCACCTGCATTCCGGTTCACGGCACGTATCAATCCAAGCTGACTCTGATGAGCGAAAGCCTCAGGAATGACGGACGTGTCTGGGTTCCTAAAACTGCCGGAGACAAGCGCTCTCCGGATCAAATTCCTGATTCGGATCGGGACTATTTTCTGGAACGCAAATATCCCAGTTTTGGCAATCTCGTTCCACGCGATGTCGCTTCCCGAAACGCCAAAGAACAGTGCGATCTGGGAAAAGGCGCCGGGGAAACGGGCTTGGCGGTTTATCTGGATTTCCGAGACGCCATCCACCGCGACGGTAAGGATGTGATTGCGCAGAAATATGGCAATCTCTTTCAGATGTATGAAAAAATCACCGCGGACAACCCTTATGAAAAGCCCATGATGATTTATCCTGCCGTGCATTATACGATGGGCGGACTCTGGGTGGATTACAATCTGATGAGCACCATTCCCGGTCTTTTCGTACTGGGAGAGGCCAATTTTTCAGATCACGGCGCCAACCGCCTGGGCGCCAGCGCCCTCATGCAGGGCCTGGCGGATGGCTATTTCGTCATTCCGTACACCATCGGCGGATATTTTGCCGGCGCGCAACTGCCCAAAATTGTGACCAGTCAGCCTGAATTTACAACTGCCGCCCGCCAAGCAGGCGAGCGCACCCAGCGCCTGCTGTCCATTAACGGCAAACGCACGGTGGATGATTTTCATCGGGAGTTGGGCGGAATTCTATGGGAATACTGCGGAATGGCCAGAAATGATGCGGGCCTGGCCAGAGCCCGAACCCTGATTCAATCCCTTCGCAGCGAATTCTGGAAAAACGTCAAAGTTCCTGGCACAGAGAAAGATCTGAACCAGAGCCTCGAAAGGGCCGGACGAGTGGCCGATTTCCTGGAATTCGGAGAGCTGATGGTCATCGATGCGCTGGCAAGGCGGGAATCATGCGGCGGCCACTTCAACGAAGGCTTTCAGACCGAAGAGAATGAAGCGCTGCGCGATGATGACAACTTCTGCCATGTTGCCGCATGGGAATGTGCCGGAGAAGGCAAAGATCCCCAGCTTCACAAAGAACCACTGGTTTTTGAAAACGTCAAATTAACACAAAGGAGTTACAAGTGACAAAAACCATCAATTTAACACTGAAGGTATGGCGACAGCAATCCGCCGAGATCAAAGGCGGATTTGAAACCTACCATGCCGCAAATATATCTACGGACATGTCCTTTCTGGAAATGCTGGATGTCGTCAATGAGCAGTTGAGCCTGGACGGCAGAGAGCCCATTGCCTTTGACCACGATTGTCGGGAAGGCATCTGCGGCCAGTGCGGCTCAGTTGTCAACGGCAGGCCGCACGGCCCTGAAAAAGGCACCACCCTGTGTCAGCTTCACATGCGGCATTTCAACGATGGAGACACCATCGCCATTGAACCCTTTCGAGCCAAAGCTTTCAAGGTACTCAAGGATCTGATTGTGGACAGAAGCGCTCTGGATAAAGTTATTCAGGCAGGTGGATATGTGTCCGTCAATACCGGCGGAACGCCGGACGCCAATGCCATTCCCATACCCAAGGAAATAGCAGATAAAGCCATGGACGCTGCGGCCTGCATCGGCTGCGGAGCCTGTGTGGCCGCCTGCCCGAATGCATCGGCCATGCTCTTTGTCGGTGCAAAAGTATCTCAGCTTGCGCTGCTGCCTCAGGGCAGGCCCGAAGCAGCCAGACGCGTAACATTTATGGTGCGGACCATGGACAAGCTGGGATTTGGAAACTGCTCCAACGAACGGGAATGCGAGGCGGAATGCCCCAAAGAAATTTCCATCACCAACATTGCCCGAATGAACCGGGAATTCTTTAAGGCAGGCCTGTTCTCATCAGTCAAATAAAGTCAACGGTTATTTATAGGGCGGGTTTGAAACCCGCCCTTCCCCGGATACCATTATCAACACGATTTTGAATCAGATCACCTTGTTCAGGGGATACTCGATAATCCCTTCCGCACCGTTTTTCATCAGTACTGGAATCAATTCTCTCACCACATGGGTGTTCACAACGGTTTCAACCGAATACCATGTGGATTTGTATAGAGAGGCAACGGTCGGTGCATTCAGGCTGGGCAAGAGCGCCACCACTTTCTCAAGGCATAAATCCGGCACATTCATTTTAAGACCCACCAGTTTTTCCCCCAGCAGCGCTCCCTGAAGCAGCAGTGCAATCTGTTCGATTTTCTCTCTTTTCTCCTGATTTTTCCATGATTCATGGTTAGCGATGAGCTGAGTATTGGTCTGCATCATCTCATGAATGATCCGAAGCCCGTGAGCCTTGATGGTGCTGCCGGTTTCCGTAACCTCGACAATGGCATCCGCCAGGCCCGAAACCACTTTTGCCTCTGTGGCGCCCCAGGAAAACTCGACGGTAACTGGAACGGATCTTTCGGCAAAATAACTCTTTGTGAACTCAACCAGTTCTGTTGCGATCTTTTTACCAGCAAGGTCTTCGGGTTTTCTGGCCGGAGAGTCGAATGGAACGGCCAGCACCCACCTGGCAGGCCTAGCGCTCACTTTGGAATAAACAAGATCTGCTACGACATGAACATCCGATCTGTTTTCGGCGATCCAGTCCTTGCCGGTCAGACCGGCGTCCATCGTGCCGTTTTCAACATAACGCGACATTTCCTGCGCCCGGCACAACGCACACTCGATGTTATCATCGTTGATTTCAGGAAAATAACTTCTGCCGTTGACATCGATTTTCCATCCGGATCGCCTGAACAGCTCAACGGTTGCATTTTGCAGGCTTCCTTTGGGAATCCCCAGCTTCAAAACAGTGTTCATTTATTTATAAATCTCCTTCGGGTTAAAAATCGGCTTTCCGCACACTTTTACGGAGCCTGCCTCCACACACTGAAAAAAACAGCTTTTGCGGCCGGTGTGACAGGCCGCACCACCGACCTGCTCGACTTTAAGCAATACCGTATCGCTGTCACAGTCGATGCGGATTTCTTTAATGATTTGAAAATGGCCGGAGGTTTCGCCTTTGACCCAGAGTTTTTTTCGAGTTCTGCTGTAATAGGTGGCTTTACCGGTTGAAAGGGTGGTTTCCCATGCCTGAGCGTTCATGAATGCCAGCATCAGTACCTGACCGGTTTCAAAGTCTTGAACGATGGCCGGCACCAACCCGTCGAGTTTGTTGAAATCAAGTTTAATCGTTATCATATGCTGTCCTGCTGAATGCCAATGATGAAAATTGTTGTCTTTCTTTTATCCTGGGTTATAATACCAAAATTAACCAATTGGAATGTAAACATTCATGACACACTGATGTCGTCTCGGCGAATAAAAATTATTTCGCTCGACATGCTGCGAAAAACTGATTGTTTCGTGTATTTCGTGGTTAAAAGTATAAGTAACAAGTCGCCGAAAGTTTGTAAAGAAATAAGCTCATGAAGTTTCAAGCTGCTTTCGCCAAACCATAAAAAACATCAATGATATGCCTGAATCTCGAAAAACATCACAGATTCTAAAAAAGCGGGCCCGCCAAAAACCTCAGCAAAGCCTGCCCGGAATCATCGTCAAAACAGTTTTCTGGTCAGGTTCATTCGCCATTTTCACAGGAATCGTCGCCACAATCCTGTTTTATTTTTATATCAATGAAGACCTGCCGAAGATATCCAAACTATCCGACTACCACCCACCGGTGATCACCACGGTTTATGCAGACGATAATCGGAAAATCGGTGAATTTTATAAAGAACGCAGGATTGTCGTTCCCATATCCAGAATCCCCCAAATCGTGAAAGAAGCGTTTATTGCCGCTGAAGATTCCCGATTTTACAGCCATCCGGGAATCGATATTATCGGCATCTTTCGGGCCCTGCTGAAAAACATCGAAGCCGGCGGTGTGGTACAGGGCGGAAGCACGATCACCCAGCAGGTTACCAAATCTTTTCTGCTGACCCCGGAACGAAGCTACACTCGAAAAATCAAGGAAGCCATTCTGGCGTATCGAATCAGCAAGGCTTTTTCCAAAGATGAAATTCTTTTTTTATATCTCAATCAGATTTATTTGGGCCACGGCGCTTATGGAATCGAGGCTGCATCTGAAAATTATTTCGGCAAACCCGTTACGGATTTAAATATCGCCGAATGCGCCCTGCTGGCAGGGCTCCCCCAGGCCCCCTCCAAGTATTCCCCATTTCGGTATCCAGACAAGGCCAAGCAGCGCCAGATTTACGTATTGACCCGCATGGCGGCTGAAGGCTACATCACCGAAGCTCAGGCTGCTACGGCCATTCAGCAGCCAATGGACATCAAGCCCCGAAAAAACTGGTATATTGAAGAAGTACCGTTTTATACCGAACATGTTCGGCGCTATGTTGAAGCCAAATACGGCCCGGATGTTCTGTACAGCAATGGACTCAGCATTCATACGGCTGTCAATATCGAAATGCAAAAGACTGCACAGGAAGAGCTGGTTATCGGCCTTGGCGCTCTCGATAAACGTCAGGGATATCGCGGGCCGATCAAACACGTAAAACCGGAAGAAATCGAATCCTTTTCCGCAGCCGTTCAAGAAGAAATCAAGGATACACCGATTAAACCAGGCATCACTGTAACCGGGGTTGTGGTTTCTGTCAGTGAATCCGAACAGTCTGCAAGCGTACGGATCGGCAAAACACTCGGCGTCATTCGCTTTGCAGATATGAAATGGGCCAGGAAATTCATTTCGAACCGGTCTCAACAGGAAGCCGGCGCAAAACGGTCGCCGACCATCCTTGGCATCGGAGATGTTATTCTGGTCAAAGTTATGGATAAAACCAAAGATGGGGATAGGTGGAGCCTTTCCCTGGAACAGACGCCTAAAGTGCAGGGCGCCCTGCTTTGTCTGGAAGCGGGTACCGGTCAGATCAAGGTGATGGTCGGCGGCCGGGATTTCAAAGACAGCCAGTTCAATCGCGCCATCCAGTCCAGGCGGCAACCCGGATCATCTTTTAAACCTATCATTTATGCGGCAGCAATCGATAAGGGATATACCCCTGCAACGGTGATGATCGACTCTCCGATTGCGTTCATGGACGATGAAGGCGATTCGGTCTGGAAACCTCAAAATTATGACAGAAAATATTCCGGGCAAATCCTGCTGCGAAACGCCCTCGAAAAATCCGTGAATGTCGTTACAATAAAAATATTACAGGATATCGGCGTTGACTATGCCATCGGCTATGCCAAAAAACTGGGCATCACCTCCAATCTGGAGCGAAACCTCTCCATTGCTCTGGGCTCATCCGGCATCTCTTTGCTGGAGCTGGTCCGGGCCTATTCTGTCTTTGACAATGCCGGAGATTTAATTCAGCCGGTTTTCATTACCAAAATATCCGCTCAGAACGGCAGTGTTCTCGAAGAATCCTTTCCGGAAAAAGCTCAGGTCATCGAAAAAAGTACAGCATTTATCATGACCAGCCTTCTGGAAAGTGTCGTCAAAAACGGGACCGGGCGAAAGGCCAGAGAACTGAACCGCCCGGCAGCCGGGAAAACAGGTACGACCAACAATCTGAACGATGCATGGTTTATGGGGTATACCCCGGAATACGTTACCGGAGTATGGGTCGGCTTTGATGAAGAAGGTACCCTGGGAAAAGGGGAAACCGGCGGCGCAGCAGCTTGCCCGATATGGGTGGGCTATATGAAACGGGTGCTGGCCAACAAGCCTGTTCAGGTTTTTCCAGTTCCCGAAGGAATTGTTTATGCGAAAATTGATGCGGCCACCGGCCGACTGGCCGGTCCTGCAACGCAAAATGTTCTGTTTGAATGCTTCAAGGAGGGTACTCTGCCAACAGAAGTCGCTACCGGAAAAACCGATCCGAACGATGATGAACTGTCAAAAACAGAATTTTGACAGACCTGTTTCTGCTGTTTTCATTCACATGTACCATATCTGGCATTGAAAGGCTGTTTCTCTTCTGACACACCGATAAAAACACCGGTGCCTTTTAAACATGGCATCTTTATTGCATTAAAGTTCAGCGTCCTGCATAACTTAAAAGAGTTGAAACCGTTGAAAAGGGGGATTGAACTCATGAATTCACTGAATTATTGTCTAACTAAGGTTACAGCTCGTTCGGGACTGCTGGTACTGATAATTCTGATGCTGGGCCTGAATTATGGTTCGGCATCCGCAAAAGTGGCAATCAATGCCACCACAAAACAATCTGCAGGTGGAAAAGGCAAAATCGTTATGTTGAAATTGGCGACAGAATCTCCCCAAAAGCAATCCCCCACCTCCGCGGATATCCTTGCTCAGCAATCGGCATCTACAAGAATCCAGTTACAACGCACGACAGGTAAACGTACCCAACAAACGGCATCTGCCAAAACACAAACTCAAAGCGCTGAAAGTAAACAGGTACAACAGCCGGTTTCCAAGAATCAATCATCTGACGCCCCTGCTCCTGCAACTGTCGCAACACAGCACAATGCGGAAAAGATTGTTGAACCCCCTGTTACTCAGGGCGTGATAACTTCGGAACCGTTGCCTGCCAGCCAGCCCTCATCATTTGCCGATCCGCAACCGCAACCATTAACGAAGAAAAATATGGCTGCCGACAACATGAATGAAGATATCCGAACAATCTCTAAAATTTCCGATCCTGAAATTACGCCGCCAAAGGAATCCATTCAAGATATGGTAGGAATCATCACTCGGTTATTATTAAAGTTTTCTTTGATAACCGTTTGTTGTATTACGTTATTTTTTTCTTTTTCAGCACTTCAAATTGCAAAATCAAACCAAAGGATTCAAGACCGGGTGGGAGAAGAAAAGGGCATAAGATAGTCTGTCGCATTAGAGTTCACATCCATTTTGATTGCAGAGAGTGAAATTATGGCCATAGAATCAAAAATGACAATTGAAGATTATATAAAAAAAGCCTCAGGCAGGTTCAAGGTGGTTCGGCAGGATTTGAAACCACAGAAAGAATCTCAAACGGCTTCTACCGATTTTAATGGAATTCTCTCGGCATTCAAAAAACCATCGCGTCAAAATGAACCCAAAACCACAAAAGGGCTGACGGTGGCAGACTATCGGCAGCGCCCGATAGTGTCCGCATACAATCGGCCATTACAGCAATCGTCGCCAGACGCAAAAACTACGAACGTAAGTCCATCAAGTGGCGTAACCGCATATAAAGAGGCTTCAGAATACCCCCTATCTTCTGAAAATTCTACCGCACGACCGATATCTTCTCCAGAACCTGGAACATCTGAGCTGAGTCAGAAGACTTCTCTGCCCAGCTCAAGCGGTTCCCGGAACACGCTTTCTCCGGCTTCCGGCAAAAGTTTATCTCAATACAGATTCAGCAGCAACAGCAGCAGCAATATGGCCATTGAAAAAGCCGTACTGGATGCTGCCGCCCAGTATCAGCTTTCGCCGAAGCTCATCAAAGGGGTCATCAAGGCAGAATCCAATTACGATGTGAATGCGGTTTCTTCTGCCGGCGCCCAGGGTCTCATGCAGTTGATGCCTGGAACAGCCAAAGACATGGGCGTCAAAAATCCGTTCGATATCAAACAAAACATTGACGGGGGCACGCGATATTTGAAAAAAATGATGGATATGTTCGACGGAAATGTCAGACAAGCGCTGTCTGCCTATAACGCCGGCCCTGAAACCGTTAAACGGTACAATGGCAATGTTCCCTACAGCGAGACCCGCCAATATGTAGACCGGGTGATGGATCACACCAAAACCAATGTCTGATGTTTTGATTTTTGTAATGCCCGCTCAGGGCGCGAGATGTTATTATTAAATATCTTTATTAACCAGGTGAGGAGTTTAACGTTATGGCACTGAAAAAAGAAATTTCCACGGAAGGGAATACACTTACCATTTTTATCGAAAATCGATTTGATATTTCAACTTATTCAGACTTTGGAGATGCCTATAAAGATAAAATGGATGCGGTATCTTCGATCATCATCGACATGATGGATTGCTCATATATGGACAGCTCAGCCCTTGGCATGCTGTTGATGATGCGGGAACGCTTCATTAGCGACAATTCGAAGAATATCTTCATTAGGAATATGAATTCTAATGTGAAAAAGATTCTATTGACAGCGAATTTTGACAAATTATTCAAAATCGAATCATAATTCATTTTCTCCTCATACAGAGATCGTCCCGCTGGAAAGGGATCATCATGACAGAATCATCCTCCCTTCATATTTTGATTGTAGATGACGAATTGCCATCAGTCAAAACACTGCAACGCTTTTTTCACAATTCAGATCATTTCATTACAGTCGCCCTTAAGAGCGTTGATGCGCTTGCCATTTTAAAAGAAATCCCATGTGATTTGGTCATATCAGATATCAATATGCCCGAAATGGATGGGTTGCAACTGATGCAGGAGGCTTTGAGGGATTTTCCTTTTCTAAATTTTATTTTGATTACGGGCGATAGCTGTTCTCGATCATTCGAAGAGCTGAATGAAGCAGGTGCGTTGACTTGTTTGGCCAAACCGTTCAGACGAGCTGAATTAATGGAAATAGTTGATTGGCTGTCCGATCTTAAAAAAACCGGCAAACTCGTTCCTGCGGAACGTATTGATTCAACGGATAGGAAGCAGACCCTTCAAATGGAAAAATCGCTTTGGAATCGAGACCAACGATTCCAGGCAATCATGAATACCACCTCTGACGCCATCGTTTTGGTAGATCACAATGGTAATATTTCGTTTTGGAATCCCGCGGCAGAAGTCATGTTTGGATATAAATCGCATGAAGTCATCGGCAAACACCTGCATTCGCTGATCACACCTCACCAATACAGAAACAGTGCTGAAAACGGTTTTAAGGAGTTTATAAAAACCGGTCATGGCGCAGTTATTGGAAAAATAATTGAAATACCCGGATTAAGAAAAGATCAAACAGAATTTCCGGCAGAGCTTTCTTTATCAGGATTCAAATACCAGAATACATGGCATGCAGCAGGGATCATGCGCGATATTACATCCCGCAAGCAAAATGAAGAAAAGCTTCTTGCAGCACATTCCGAACTTGAAAGACTATATCAACTTCTCAACCAAGAGTACGAAATTGCGGAAAAGATATTCAGCAATGTCATTCGTAAAAATATTGAAGCAGATAAGGATATCAAGTATTTTTTATCCGCCAAGGAAGCTGTAGGGAGCGATTTGTTTCTCACTGCTTCAGGAGTACCCGGTGTGAAGCTTATACTCCTGGGAGATTTCACAGGTCATGGACTGTCTGCCGCCATCGGCGCCATTCCTGTATCCTCAATTTTTCATATAATGGCTGAAAGAGGTCATCCCTTAAGAAAAATTGCCAGTCAAATCAACAGTCACTTAAACGCAATTTTGCCGACAGGACTTTTCTTTTGTGCATGCATGGTCGAGTGGGACTATGTTCATCATATTGCTAGAATAATGAATTTCGGCATTCCCGCTGCGCTGGTGGTAAATGCAGGTGGTGTGGTAAAAACCCGCGTGCATTCTCAACATCTGCCTTTGGGAATATTAGCAGAAATCGATCGTGAATACCGATATGTTGAAGTACACCTTCAGCATGATGACCGTATTTATCTCTTCACCAACGGCATCATTGACGTCCGGAATAAAGCAGGAGAACCATTTGGTCAAGAGCGTCTTGAACAACTACTGACGGTTCCGGAACAGCGGTTTGATAACATCTGTCGTGGCGTCACTGCCTTCCGTGGAGACACGCCGCAATTAGATGATATGGCTATTGCGGAACTCAAATGCGACGCTTCCGTGCAAGACCATCCTGCAGAGGAAAATGAATCCGTTACAAATCAGCTCCCTGCAGCTATGAACTTATCCTTTATGCTCCATCCTGGCGCCATGCGGGCGATTAATCTTAGCGAGTCCATTACTGAATTACTTATTGGAACACATGTGGGGGCTAGCAAACAGAAACAGAATATTTTTCTTATTCTTTCAGAGCTTTATTCCAATGCATTGGAACATGGAATTCTCCTGCTGGATACCTGCCTGAAAAACGAACCAAATGGTTTTGAGAAATATTTTGAAGCACGGGCAAAGAAATTGACCGCACTGAATAGCGGTTGGATAAAAATCGACATGGAGCTGTCATTTCAGGATGCGAGCGGAAGAATTGTACTCCACATTGAAGACAGCGGCCATGGTTTTGATTACCAGCTTCTTCCGATGACGCAACCGGATTTCTCCACTTTTGGTGGACGAGGGCTCTTTCTGGTCCGGTCTTTATGTAAGGATGTCCTTATCGAAGGGAATGGAAATAAAGTAACGGCTGTATTTGAATGGTAAAAACAAATGGTTGGCTTTCAGCGTCACGATTTTGACACACTTTATGGGAGTATTATGTATGAATAACGACATCATGCATCAACTAACATCTGAGAGCATCTTGGATTTTCTTGCAGATGGAGTTTATCTTACGGATATGAATCGCCAAATTGTTTACTGGAACAAGGCTGCTGAACGAATTACGGGATGGCGCAAAGAAGAAGTCGAGGGGTTGTCCTGCATGGATGGCATTTTATGTCATGTGGATAAAGAAAACAGGCAATTATGTGGAAAGAACACTTGCCCGCTGCATCGAGCCATTATCACTGGAAAATCATCCTCGGTACCGATCATTGTTTTTGCCAAAAGCCATGATGGCGGGCGTGTGCCCATGCAGGTGCATGTCGCACCCATTTGCAACGCTGCCGGCGACATTATTGGTGGTGTCGAGGTCTTCAGGGATATGTCGGATGCGATGGAGGATCTGTTTAGAGGCAAAAAAATTCAAACGCAGGCTTTCAAATGGGATATAGAAGAAGGAGCAGGACTCAACGCATCCGTACATAATGTTCCACATGATATTATCGGTGGGGATTACTATGCCGTACAGCAATTATCCCGGCACCAGTATATTTTTTTATTGGCGGATGTCATGGGCCACGGAACATCGGCGGCGCTCTACACCATGTATTTGCGCACCCTATTCGATGAATATTGTGGATTGTTTCCCGATATCGGCAATTTTCTTCACACCTTAAACCATCGATTGCACCAATTGGTTCATAAGAATTTCAGCTTTGCTTCCGCACTGTGCGGCGTGATCGATATGCAGCAACACTCCGTCACGCTGGCCGGCGGAGCGCATCCCAGCCCATTCATTTTTCATTCAGATCAAACGGTTGACCGGATCAATATTTCCGGTTTTGCACTGGGAATGGTGAAAGAGGCGGATTATTCGACCCAATCCTTCACGTTCGGCCCAGGTGATGTTTTATTTGCATATACGGATGGCGCTATCGAAAATCCGGATCACACGGGAAAAGACCTGGGGGAAGATGGATTAGTCACTATACTTCAGCGATTGGGGTATCCCCATAAGCATTTGCTGCACCAAAAAATTGAAAATCATATTATAAGAAATTCGGCCAATGTCGGACTAAATGATGATTTAACGTTCCTTGAATTTCACTGGCCTTCCGTTGTTTCGAAACTCTGATTTATAGCTTTCACGATAAAAATTTTGGGTGCGTTATCGGTCGGGAATGACAGAAAAAGGTTTATTCCCGACCTGCCGCCTTCTCAAAACCATTATCTTGAAAGCTATAGAGGGGCAGGGAATGCAGGTAATCGGTCCACCAATAGCCCTCTATCGGACAAGAACCTGGGCGATCATTTCAATATCTTTAGCGAACAAGGACCTAGGCGCTGCGAGCAATACCGGTTTGAGTTTAGTAACAGCAATGCCTACGGCCGTATCTTCATGAACGGACAATATGATGCTGCTTTTAATGCTCAGATATTGATTCATCAGGTTCTGCAATACCTTCCCCGTGTCCGCATCCTTTTCGGACCTAGCCCGGTTGACAACCACAATAGGTTTATAATTCGTCAGAAAATTTCGAATCGAATTTGCTGCAGCGACGTTGATACTGCGAACTGCTTCTATCAGCCCTTCCATGGTTTTAAGCTTCGGATAACTTTCAAAATCCCGCGCCTTGTCTAATAGCTCAATCAGCTCTTTTTGCTCTATCTGCTTAAAATGCAGGGCAAGCCTTCTGAATATCAGTGTTTTTATAAAGCTATAAGCATTCAGCAAGGATGGTACTTCAGGTGTTGTCACCAGAACACCATCCTGTGCAATGATCAAAAAATCGACCACATTGGATGAGGCGCCGGCGCCTAAATCCAATAAAACGAAATCGCTTTTTAATTGGGAAAGATTTCGGATGAGTTTCAGCTTTTTATTGTAGTGCAGGTTGGCAATGCCGGGTATATTCCCCCCGCAAATGATCCGGAGGTTGTTGACATCGGTGTTCATGACGATATCGGGCAGATTGGTGATCTTATTTAAAACAAAATCATCAAGACTGGCTTTTGTCTCTCTTATCCCGAACAATGTATGGAGATTCGATGCTCCCAGGTCCAAGTCTACGGCAATGACATTTTTTCCCAGTTTAGACAAAGCGATGGCCAGGTTGGCCGAAATGGTCGTTTTGCCGACCCCTCCCTTTGGCCCCACAATCGCCACAATCTTTGTATCGTTTTTATCTGGCAGAGCCATTTGACCTATAGTTTCAAAAACTGTTTCAAATCGATCTCCAGATCGGTTTGTTGTGCTTGCAGGGGTTTTTCCCTTAAAGAAAGTACTTCTTTGACTTTCGAGACAATCAGTTCCGGAGATAATGGATCGGTCAGTCGCAAATTGTTTTCAAGCACCAGTTCGCTCACTTGTTTTTCAAAGGTGTTGATATCTACCGAACCACCGATGACAATTAAAAAAGCTCCTTGCAACTTCAGGCAAATATTCGCCAGAAAAACAATTTCATTTTTTAGCGCATTTTTTATATCAGCAATAAAAATTTCTGGATGATGCGTCAGAACTGCGGCCTGGGTCTGGCTTAGCTGATTCTCCCAAAGCGTTGACAAACCATTACGTTTCAGTATCTTATGTAAGATGCCCCCTCTGCTTTTATCAGCCGAATAAATGATAACCGGAAAAGCCATCAGCGCCTCAAAAATTCATCTGTCAACAGTTCTGTTTTTATTCCGCCTCGGTCATCGCCATAATCAAAGCACCCTTGGCGGTTGTGTTGAGTGGATCATCAGCCAATCGCACCGAGGAAATTTCCACCGGCAATCTATAGTTTTTGAGTGTTTTCATAAATCGTTCGGTAAAGCTCTTCGGCATAGCCGTGCCTCCGCTTAAAACAATGGGAATGGCGTTAGCAATCATTGGCATCTGATCCGATGAGGATAGCACCCGTTGTAAACTTTCAATCAGTTTATTGATGAGATCATCATAAAAAATATGAAAAGCGGTCATGATCCTGTCCTTCGGCTCACTGGAAAGGTCAAGTTCATTTTCTTTGATAAGCTTTATTTTGGTCGCAGGCTCGCCCACGGATTGGCCGACCATGGAATCGATATAGTCCCCCCCCAGTTGCAGACTGTATGTGATAACCGGAAAAGACAAATAAGACAGGCAGATGTTACACATCCCCCCACCCAGGCTGATGCCGATACCGGTATGATCTTCATTAGATAATTCCGATAAAACCACCGTCATGCCTTCGTTAATGGATATGGGAGTATACCCCATATGGCTCAGAAAACGTTTGATAATCGACTCATGGTACATCACACTGCCATTGCCGTGCAGCGGCTCGCCGGGGATGGCAAAACAGATGGTTTCGCCGAATCGTTTGGGCCGATTGAGCAGTGAAAGCACCGCTGCCTGAATGACACTGATGCCTTCTTTTTCGTCGGTACTGATCAGTCCTTTCTTGATGGATCGCCGCGTGTTGGTATTGAACATATTGGCGAAATTATCGGCGGAATAGCCAATGATATAAAACAGCTCATCCAATTCGTAATAGAGAATATCGTTATTGGATAGAATTTTTTTTGCAAATTTTGACTTGGGGATTGTAAAAAAAGCATTCAATTGCGTGATGGTTTGGATATGGTTTGTTTCATTTTTGGCAATCACAATATGCGTTGTTCCAACATCCAACCCGACCGGTCCGGACGGGCTTTCCGCCAGCTTCCCTATCTCTCTTTCCTTGGCAAGCACCGGTTTATTAGATGCTTCCGCTGCTCTTTCCATTTTAATAGTTTCTTTTTTGATGTCCGCATCCAGTGATGGAACATCCACTCCGCCCATTTCTTGTCGTTTTAATTCCGCCAGGCGTTCTTGAAGGTCTTTGAGATCTTCTCCCTCAGGCATGATTTTTCTCCCTTTATATGTGCTCTTGAAACAGGTTCTACGGGCTTAGCAATTCAAGATCGATATCCATTTGCAACAAAATCCTATCAAAACAGATAAGATCATTTCTTTTTCAGCACCATCGACACTTCCATTCGGTTTTGCGCTTCTACGAATTCGACATAAATTTTTTTGAGAATTGCATCGTACCATTTTAAATTCGGCAGCCGTTGTCCTTTATCCGCCGATATTTCTTTCAACCCCCGATTAATCGCCGACAAACGCTTAACCACAAGGGTTTTTTCTTCTACAATTTCATTGAATTCGCTCTTCAGCGTATCATTCAGCGTTGCAGTGGATTCCCGATCTTCTCTCACTGCAATCAATTTAAGACATAACATATTGATATCATTTATCAGATACTCTTTCCGATCGCTTAGTTTTTCGATATTATCGATGCAGGTTTCGCGACTGCTCTCGTAGGACGCCATATAAGCCTGAGCCGCGGATATGGCGATATCGACTCCCTCCATCTCACCAGTCAAATGGTTTATCTGAGTTTTTAATCGACTGTTTTCAGCCTCTAAGAACAGTTTTGTTCTCTTCAGCTCTTCCAATTCCCTGATGGCGTCAATCATGAATTCGTCGTCATCGTCACTCATGGGTGTTTGGTCCGGAGAATTCGGAAAATCGCTGGTATCTTCCATAATGATTTCCTGTTTGAATAGAGTCTATCATCCAAGTTCCAAATATTTATCCGGGAACACATGAGCAGTTGGAATGGATGTGAATTTATGGCAAAAAAAGTTACACTGTCTTACCCGTCAATTTTTCTTCGGAAATCTGGTCCGGTTCCGATTGCCCTTTATAAAAAGATTTCTTGGCTTGATGCTTTGAAATATTCAAGGCGGAATGAAGTTCAGCCATGGCCGCTCGGGATGCTTTCAGCTCTTTTATCAAACCAAACTTCTCATCCAGGGTATCGTTCAGATCTTTTTGCAGTGTGGAAATTCTCTCTTCCTGCACAATTTTTTCGCCATTTAACAGATTGATTTTGTTTTCGGCCGCGCTGATCTTTTCCATCGCAGTATGCAGGCGAGACTCCAAAAAATTAATTTCGGTTATAAAATCCCTTTTTTGATCTTCGAGGTTACTGCTTCTCTGTTGACTTTGTACCGACGTCTTTTTCATAGTGTCGATTTTCATTGTCAATTCGCGAATGGCGGTCTGCGTCGCATTTCTCTCCTCGATCAAATGATCGATCTCGATCTGAAGCTCCCTTTTGGATGGAATTTCTTCTTGCATCCGGGCGATTCTGTCTTCAATCTCAGATTTGGATTGACACAGATCGGCGATAACCGTCTTGGCATCCCTCAAATCTTTTTCAAGCACCACGTTGATTTTTAAAACGCTTTCTAGTTGGGACTCCATGTTATGTATGACCATATACATGTCATTAATGGTTTTTTCGAGGTCGACGGAATACACGCCGTCCTTTAGGAGTTCCAACTCCTTTATTTTGGGAATACGCGCGGGGGGTGCCTTTTCACCGATCCGCAGTTGGCCGATATCACTTTGAAAAATCGCCTTTTCACGTTCATCAATACCGGCAAGGCGTTCCCAATCCCATTTTTTGACTGCTTCATCAACAGCGGGTTTCTTATTTTTGATGATGGTATCAACAGGTGCCATGGCTTTTCCTCTAATTTCTCTTATTTTTGTAATAATTCTTCTTAACATTTGTTTCGATGATACGCATCCGTTCATAAAGACTTTCAAGGGCTCTGATCGTACCACTGATGATGCCATCCAGATTCTCCAAGTCGATATTTTTCGCGGGAATCTGATGTTCCAACATGCTCATTTTTTCAATCAAGGCGCCGGTCTCGCCCTTCATAAAGCCGATGTCCTTCACAGAGCTATCGAGGGCTGAAATATTTGCGTCCAGACTCTGGGCCACATTATTCAGACTTTCCTCCAGTCTTAACTTTTCGGTTTCAAAGAATTCCAGTTCATTCAGCAAACTTTGTTCCGCCGTTTGTATCCGAATCAGCTTCTTTTTGTTGGTGTCGGATAATTTGAGATCCCTTTGACACCGACCTTTTTTTTGTGATAACCGAAGCTGGATGTCCTTTATGGAGCCTGCCATAAAATGATTTGATTCTTCAAGCATTTTAATTTCCGAATTCAGGCGATCCATTTCCTGCACGATTTCCACTTTGCTCAATGGAAAAACTCGCTTGCCATCCCCGACCTTTTCCATCAAGCTTCGACGCTTTTCCCGCCATTGTTCTTTCGCTGATTGTAAAGAAGATGCGGAACCATCCCCATCGTTCTTAACGTCCATCATTTATCTCCAAGACTTTCGGCTAATATTTCGATCATTTCAGACTTTGCAAGACGGTCTGTTTTTATGTTGCGCTCTTCACACATAGCCATCAGCTCTGATTTGGACATTTTCTGCAATTTTGCTCTTGAAAACACGGCCTCTTCAGGTGAATGATCGATTTCTTCACTGATGTCGCCTTCTGCAATCAGATCGGATGTATTCTGTATCTCTTTCTCTTCTATCTCGACGCCAGATTCAGAGTCTTCGGCCTCAATAACCGTTTCAGCGGTCTCAAACTCTGCAACTGAAACGGGCGCAATCTCTGGATATGAAACAACGGGCGCAATCTCTGCAACTGATACAACGGACTCAATCTCGGAGCCTAAAACAACAGGCTCTATTTCGATATCCGTTTCAACGGTTTCCGCCATGACCGCTGCCGATATATCCTCGGTTTCGGCGATATAAATTTCATCTGGCGGCATTTCCATGTCGGCTGGCTGGCTGGATGCGCCTGATTTATCCTTGCCAAGCCGTTCTTTTTGCCACCAGTCCTTAAGGGTATCGATGGCCTCGATAAGAGCCTTTCTGGAAGCATGTACATCAAAGACGATGTCTTCACCGAGAATCACCTTGATCGCTTCCAATGCTTTTTCCCGAACCTCGAGGTCCTTATCACCCAGCAAGTTGATTAAAGGCAAGATGGATGCGCTATCCTTAAGATTGGCGAGAGTGGATACGGCCGCCCTTCTGACACGGGCCTCTTCATCCCGCAGGCATTGAATGACGGATGGAACAGCCTCCGGATAATCTTTCCAGCCGATGAATGTCAGCGCAGTCCGCCGTACCTCTGGATGGTCATCACGCAGCGCTTCGATCAGCAGCGGCATTGCATCCTCGGCATCAGCCAATTTATAAAGCCCGCGCAGGCAACCGATCCGCACACGGTACTTGGTAGAAAACACTTCTTGTTTAAAAAGGGGAATTGCCCGGTCATCGCCGATGGTAATCAGCGAATTGATAATTTCGGAAGTCAAATCCAGATTTTCAAACTTGACCGCTTCCAGAAGAATAGGAACGGCCGCATTATTGCTGATTTTACCCAGTTCCGCAGCAGCCAGACATTTGATTTCAATTTCGTTATCGAGGAAATCTCCGGCAACCTTGCTAAAAATTTCCAGTTCGGAGCGCGATTCAAATTCGCCATTCTTAATTGCTTTTTTAATTGCGGAATCGACAAGCCGGTTTATTTGTTCGTCCGTGGTTTTATCTTTTTTGGCCTTTTCTTTTAATTTGGCAAGGCTGGCCGTCTTTTTCTGTTCACTTTTCCGTAGCGACTCAGCGGCATTATCTTCCTTGATTTCTGCGATCTGGCTATTCAGGCGTTCTATTTCTTTTTCGTATTCCTTGACATCTGAGATCAATTTTTTAACGACATCAGACTCCAGGGGCCTTTCGTCTTCGGAAAACTTGGCGCCTTCCTTCCCGATTTCAAAATACAATTGTTTAATCTGGGTTTCATATTCCGTAATTTTCTTTTCGATGCGATTGATTTCTCCGGGCTTGACAATCCCGATTCCTCTGGTGAACAAACCTATTGTTTTTTCATGCAAGTCGGGTGCTTTTTTAGCTGTTTCGATCAGTTTGCAAATAACGCTTGCTGCGGCATCATAAGCGAATATCACAGCACTGCCGCCGGCATTCAATACTTTGGCCACTCCACCCATCAATCCTGATCGTCCTTGAGTTTCAGTCTCCATACAAAGCTTCCCCCTTCTTGAAATTGGTTTTATTAAAAAGTATTAAAAAAGCATTCGGTTTAATGAACCAACGAATTCAATCCACTGTTTATTGTGATCTTCAAAAGTGTGCTGCAATCGATCGATCATAACATCCAAAACCTGGTTGACTTTGTTGACTAAATCAATCTGCCGGTTCAACATACCCGATTCAATCGCAAGATTCAGTTTTTTTTCTTCTTGAATTCGAAGTTGAGCCTCAACATCATCGATGCCTTTCAGTTCCTCTTTCATGGATGCGAGATAAATCCGCCGTTGCATCGATTCGGCCTTAACCGATTGTTCATGCTTCAATGTTTCACCCAACGCATTGATTTCAAGTTTTATACGGTCTATGAAGTTAACTATCCGGTCTGAATCCACAATCAAATTGTTTTTTCGAGATTCGAGCTGATTCAATGCAGCCATAACCGTTGACTTATCCGTTTCGCCATCAGTATCGGCCAAAAATGAATAATACTTTTTTTCCAGTTCGGCTTGTTCCGCCAAGAGCGTGACATGTAAACTCTTTTCTTTTTCCAAAAGCGATTTCACATCAGACACGCGATTTGTAATTCTGTCAATCTCTTGAACGATATCGTTCGTATAATTGTTCAGATTTTTTTCAAAATCACCTTGGAGAGCCACATAACTTTCCTTGTCAAAATCAGAAGGCATCAGGCCTAATAGAATATCCTTCGTATTTTTGATTAACGGCAATTCAGCGGTCAACGATTCGACTTTTTGTTTCAGCGAATCGATCTCTGTTTGAAATTTCATTTTTTGAGAGGCAACTTGCTCAAAACGCGTATCCTGCGATTTGCACTCTTTCTCCAGCTTACCGATGCGAGTGCCAAGTTGTGAAATCTCCTCGATTAGTTTTGGCAGAAGCGCTTTTTTGACTCGGAAATCTTTTTCACTTGTTTTCAACCGAAAATATCTGGCTTCCGCTTCTTCCCTTTCCTTGATAAGACAAGAGATATCAAGCGAGGCTATTTTTATACTATCCTGAAGTGTTTCAACTTCAGGAGTTTGCCTTTGAAGGCCGTTGTTAGCCGCAACAATTTTATTTTCGAGAAACTCAATGTCATTTTGGGCATTCACCAACTCGGACAGAAGCGTTTGCCGGATTCTGCGTTCGGCCAATACCGCCTCAACTTTTTCCAAAACGGCATATAACCGTTCATTGTCTGAATCGGTTGACGCTTCTCGTTGTTTCAACATGTTCTTGCCTCCATAAGCCATTGTCATGATCCCGAATGTGATCCCGTCAAAATCGCAAGTGCATCGAACTGACGCCAAATATCCTGAATCGCTTGATCCAGCACCGCTTTTTCGATCAGCTTTTCCATCAGTTCGTCAGATACCTGGCTCATCTGGCTTTTTGCAAGTGTACTGGCCGCTTGAGCGATCATTACCTCGGAGATGATTTTTTCGTAGAGGCCAACTTCGGTTTCCAAATCGGTGATCGTGGCGTTTAATTCCAGATTTTCTACAGCTAAAGTCTCAAGTTGCTTTTGCTGATCATTCATTTCCTTTAGCAGCGCGCGGCGTGTGACGTTCAAAGATTCAATCTCAGTTTCCAACTGCACCACATCCTGTTGAACCGCCTCTTTCTCATCTAACATCGGCATGATGGCTTCAAGAATCGATAGCTTTTGCGTCAGTTCATCCATGATGGCAACGCATTTTTCGGAAGCTGTTTTTTGATCGGACAACTGCTCCTCGGCATTCTTACGTTCATCGATAATTCGCAGGAAAGCCGTGCTGAGATCATTTAACTCGGATTCTACTTTTTTCCGTTCCAGAGAAGTATTCTCCAGACATTTCGCAATATCGCCGGACAGGTCGTACTTTTCTTTTTCTAAAGACGCCACTTCATGAGAAATCGAACTGTACGCGGACTCCAAAGCGGCCACATCCACAAGAGCCTGCTGCATGTCCGTTGCAGTGGTATTGATTTTATGGGTCAGGTTGTTCGCCTGATCCTTTAACTCCGATAATTGTTTTTCCTTGTTTCCAACTTCCATCAGCATTGCAACGGAGGCTTCATCCAAATCAGATTTGACTGAATTCATCATAAAAATATCTTTTTGGATGTCCTTTATCTGCCGTTCCGTTACCGCCAGATTTCTTCTGAAGTCTTCTCTTTGTTTTCTTTTTTTCTCGAGTTCCTGCCGGAGGCATTCATATTGTTCAGCCAATACCCGGCGCTTCCGGACAGCAGTATTGCAGATGAGGCGCAATTCCGTGATATCTTGATGGGAAAATATTGGCATCATATCAACTCCCCGCTACATATTTATCCCACTGTTCCTGGAACTGATTCAGTTTCTTCTCAAACTTGATTTTTTCGGCGACTGCGGCATCGAGCATTGCATTGACTTTGGCCAACTCGCTTTTCAAAGTCGCCGCTTCCTGCTCCCTCTTTTGCGATTCGCCGGCTGTTTGCTTAAGAGTGGCCTCGATCTCGGTTTTTTCAGCCTGTACCGCCGACATCTGCTGCATGACCTGATATGTTTCAGACAAAGCAGCACTTAAGCTACTTCTCAATTCAACGATTTCAGATTCGAGTTTAGCCAGGTCAGTTTCCGCCTGTTTTAGCCGGTGATTGACAATTCCCATAATTTCACTGAACTTGGCCTGAGATTCTTGTAGTATCTCCTGAGCAACCGGGCGGTTAACCTGAAAATCCATCTGGAAGTCAGACAAGGAATTTTTTATTTTCTGAAGCAGTTCAGCATATTGGGTGTCAGTGACAACATCACTGGCTATTAATGGCCCACCCCCGGTTGGCATCACTTCCGAAGGCTCGGCAAACGCCGGCTGTACCGTAGCGGTAGTTTGATTTTCATCGGCTGTCGTCATGAATCCCTCATCTTAAAAAATCCGATTGTTTACTGTCAACGGTCATAATCTTAACTTTTGAACCCCCGACCCTCCCCCGCTGGGGGAGGGAATACAAGGAAAGTGCAGATTACACCCGTTCGCAGTAAACTTTCCATTAACTTCAACAAGCCTCACAATTCTGATCGGCCCTGCCGGGATACAACCGCGAGTCTCTTTCATTGAGATGCAATCTGATCAACGTTTCAATTCCGTTCAACTTGTCAAAAAGACCTTTCAATTTCAGGTCGTTAAAAATGTCGGACTCCGGCGAAATTTCTTTTAATTCCGCTATTCTTTCACCAATCTGATGAATTATTTTATTTTTTTTTCGACCCTGTTCATGGATATCATAGGTTAACACAATCCCGCGGGTGGATCTTGCTGCGGCATTGCAGCCATTTGCCAGTTTATCCATCGCAATATCACCGATGTGGGTGATCGTATATCGCAAGCCTTCTCCCATGTTAATCCTCCTTTTCCAGGAAACTTCAGATGCCTTCCATCAGAACCCAGCGCATCCAAAAAACGAGACGGTCATTTTATGTTCTAACGATTCGATGACCCGCCCTTATTATTTCCGCGTTTTAAGTTCATCCCAATATTCATCCGGCATGTCCTTGCAAAGCATCAAGGCGCCATTTGCACCGGCATACAAAGAATCTTCCACCCGAGTGACCTTGCCATACCCCAGGGTTTTTTTCATATAGTTTTCAATTTCCTTGTGGAGTCCGATAATTCGGCTTCCACCTCCGGCCAAGATAACGTTTTGTTTTAAATCATTCTGAAATTCGGGATCGAATGTAGCGACTAATTTGCGGATGCCTTCAACAATATCCGGCACAATGGCGCGACAGGCTTCCCTGAGTTCGCTTGTAACATCGCAACTGGTGGGTTTACCGTTTATCGGCAGTTCAATGAAGAGTTTTTCACCCTGCTCGGATATCGATGCATTTTCTTCTTTGAATCGTTTGATCATATTGACGGTAAAATTGGCTTCCTTGTATTTTTTTTCGATCAGTTCCAAGAAATTCTTGTCAACATAGTCACCCGCCTTGAAAGTGGTGATTTGATCATCGGCGCCTGGAATGGTGCCATGCATCCGGCAAAGGTCTGTTGTGCCGGCCCCGATATCAATGATCAGGGCATTGGTAAGAATGTTCATCCCGTAAGCAACACAAAAAGGCTCTGAGGCGATCATCACATCATCCAGCACGCCATCAGCGATCTCCAGAAAATCCTTTTTATTGTTCAAGGAAGCCAGCGCCGGTGCACCGATAACCCCTCTGATAAGTAAATTCTTGTCTTCTTCTTCCTCGAAGGCATATGCAATCAGTTTGCGCAGAAGAGATCTTGCAATCTCACTGGCCTTAATATGTTCTTCACCATTTTTATCGGATTTGTCCTGTAACAGCACCCCCTTGTCAAATGGTCTGTATAAATGTACGGACAATCTGTTTTTAATGGCGTCCTCACCATAAACCACATCGCCGCCGATCAGCTTCTGCGAAACGGCATCCTTGGGGTAACCGATGAAACTCGGGATTGCTTGCCGTATACCATTATCACATACAATAACGCTTCGAGACGTGCCTAAATCAATACCAATGTTCAATATTTTTTTATTATGCATAGTTATTGCATCCCTTCTTGGGGTTGCCTCAGTAGAATATTTTCGCTGACAATTGCCTTTAACAACATTTTTTTGCCATCATTGAGCGGTTTCTTTTCCTTGACCAGTTTGGGCCGCTCAGCCACGGATACACCCATATTTTCAATATTGGCCAACCGGCTGTCGATACTGTCGAGTTTTTCAACAATAGATAGCAGGCGTTCTTCGATCACATTCTTTCGCTTGAAAACCTTTCCGATCCCGCCTATTTTTTGCCCACAATACATCAATGGGGTAACCGTCACCCGTTTGATTGGCGGCCCCATTTTCGATATGCCGCTCTTGAGCGCAAGCCCGCTTCTTTTTGCATAGCTGTAAGAAACC
Organism: uncultured Desulfobacteraceae bacterium; assembly: GCA_903953895.1. Taxonomy (GTDB): domain Bacteria; phylum Desulfobacterota; class Desulfobacteria; order Desulfobacterales; family Desulfatirhabdiaceae; genus RAAP-1. The sequence goes on from CAJBLH010000013.1 coordinate 25,084, forward strand.
AGCCCGGCGTACTCAAAAGCAGCCACACTATAATTACTTGTCTTGATGATCATATTCATAAGCTGCCCCATTCATAACCAGCATGTGTTCATCTGATCCACCACCCTGCTCTCGACAGAGACATTAACCTGAACGATGCCCAATCCTAAGCAATTTTTGCCACCGACTCCTCACTTTTTGATTATTTTTCAAATGTTTCTGCTGAGGCTGATCATGAGGAGAATTGGACCAGACCCGAATACTGGCAGCAATATTATCGTCCAGAGCAATATTGCCGCCTTCGCACTCGACAACATAACATGGATAGCGCTGATGCAGACGGATCAACACACCTGGTCGAATCTGAAGCCCGTTGAGTTTATGCATCCGATGATCGTCCCGGCTCTCGATATAGGCTACCCGTGTAGATTGGCCGATCTCCATTTCAACCAGCGAAACAACTGCGTTATTGGTGGTCTTAGCCAGGCGCAGACAGCAATCACCTTCGGGTATCGGCATGCCATGGGGGCAATTGCGGGGATGCCCCAGTAATGTGCAGATCCCATCCACCAACTCGATCGTTTTGGTATGCTCGAATTCACAGGCGCCTTTCTCGAATTCTTCGCCAAATACATCAAAAAGCAATCTTTCACCGATACGATGGGCACGGATGATCTGGCGGGCTTGAGACTCGCCATCAACGGTCAAACCGATATTGCTCTCTCCATCAGTAAAAACAACCAGCCCATCCATCGACAGCTCCTCAATAAATTTTCGGTCGAAATCGGATGCCATCGCTTCCTCGAGGTCACGAACAGATACCTGTTCCTTTTCTTTCATTTCCCATAACCGTTCGAGATATTCCTCTTTTGTGTGACCTTTATTCATCATCTGAAGCATGCCCTCTATATTTTACATAAGTTTTCGGATTGTCCAATTCAGCGCCCCTGCAATGGAAAACGCACTGAGGGTAATGGTGAACAGCATTGCCGATGCGCGCTTTCCGCCGACTTCCTTGATCATGGCGACGATATTAGCAAAACAGGGCGCAAATGTCGTTGTAATGATGACGGCGACGATACACTGGATATAGTCGAGCTGCCCTTTCTGAACCAGGTTGATGATCAAACCGGCGCCAGCTTCACTTCTGGCAAAACACAGGATAATGACGTCCACCATGGTCAGCGGCAGCCCCAAAAACCCTTCCACGACCGGGCGTAACACATGCTTCATGGCTTCCAAAATACCCAACTTCTGCAAAAAAAACAATGCAAGCGCCGCATAAATAAACACCATCAAGGATTCACGTAAAAACCAGTAGAGCCGATAATAGGTTTTTTTCAGCACCAATCGCAGACTCGGCCATTTCATTTCCGGCAATTCCTGAATAAATACGAATTTTTCTTCTTCCTGTTTTAAAATCAGATTCAACATCAGGCCAGAAGTCATCCCAATGAATACCCGAACGGAAAAAGCAATCGCAAATGCGCTGACCCCCATTCTTCCCAGAATACTCATACTGAGCCCGATCTGGGGCGCACAGGGGATGGCGAAAGCAATCAAAAAAATGGCAATACATCGCTCTCTGTCAGATCTCAGAATTTTCGTGGTCAACGTCGCCATGGTCTTGCAGCCGAATCCGAGTACCAGCGGCATGATCGCCCCGCCGCTCAGTCCAAATTTAGCCAGCATCCGTTTGGTTAAAACGGACAGGTTGGGGATGTAGCCGATTTCCTCCAGGGTGTTGAACAGCAAAAAAAAGACGCCCAGGATCGGCAGAACCGTCATCAGTGCGTTAGCGATCCCCAAGGAGAGTACACCATAATCCCCTATCAGCAGGTCGTGCCAGAACCCGGATGGAAGAATGTCGTTGATCCCATCCTGAACGGGTTTCCATAAATAATTGTTCATCCATTCGGAAATCACGTTGGCAACATTGGCTACCAAAAAATAGAGGATATAAACAACACAAAACAAAATCGGCAGCCCCCAGAGCGGGTGCCGGCACAATCCGGCAATTTTCTGAGCAACCTGGGTCGGCACCAATCTCTGCTGTTTGACCACATTGTCATAGATACGATTGATCCAGCGACTCATCTGATTTTCGATGGTCAGATGGATATTGCCCCGGAAATGCTGTTTGATAGAGATAATTTTTTGATGAAGTTCGGCCATCTCCCCATCATCCAGGATTTCGGCCACATCCCGTTCAATATGCGAATCATTCATCAGCATCAGAACGGCGATGGTTCTTCTGAACACGATATCAGCCGGCAATTTTGATACCAGTTGAATAAGACCGTTTTCGATGATATCACCATAACCGATTGCGCATTTTCCAGCGCGTGCTCTCAGGATAGCGGTTTTTAATTCAGTGGTGCCCTTGGCCTGCAAGGCAATTGATTCGATCACCGGCACTCCCAATAATCGAGACAATGCGGCTGAATCGATCCACATTCCCTTTCGTGCGGTTTCGTCAATCGCATTTAAACAGATCAGCAGCGGCAGGCCCAAGGTTAACAGATCACTGGTAAGCCCGAGCGATTGTTTCAATCGGTTGGCATCGACACATTGAATGATGATATCCGGTTTTTCGGCAAATATGGTCCTGCGCACCAGGATTTCTTCTTCGGAATGGATATATAACGAACGCAATCCCGGTGTATCAAAAACGACGTATCGCTGATCACCGATCACAAGAGGTGCTGTCTTGATTTGAATGGTAGTCAGGGGGGAATTCGCCACCTCGGTAAACTTACCGGTCAAATTGCTGAAAATCAGACTTTTCCCCGTGTTGGGAACGCCGATAATCATAATTTTCTTGACGGGCGTTTCTTGATTTGTCATCATTTCCACAAATGGATATTATTGATATTTATAGGATCTAATGTATGTCTTACAGCATCAGTAAAGACTGTATCGGGTGCGGGGCCTGCTCCAAAAAATGCCCTGAAAAAGCCATTGTCGGCGAAGTCAAGAAGCGATTCGACATTGATCCCGATTTGTGTACGGAATGCGGCACTTGTTTTGCGACTTGTACCAAAGGCGCAGTCTGCGATCCAAATGGCAACCGCTCTCCCAAAAAGAGCAAATCCCAAAAACATGCAAAAGCCCGCATCGACATCAAATTATGTGCAGGATGTAAAAACTGCTTCCTGAATTGCCCGAACGACGCCGTTAAATTGATTAAAAAAAACATTTTTTCAAAAAATTACGGCGTCGTTGATTCGGAAATCTGTACCGGATGCGGTAATTGCCTTGGATACTGCATCACCGGGGCGGTTCAGTTAATCTAACGCCTTATCTACCAGGTACACCTTAAAGTAATGACCACATTCCGTGCAATAACTGATGGTCATTTCCGCAGTGAGCATGTAAATTCCCGCTATGACCATGGGAATTCCGAGGATGGGTCCGCCTAAAAACAGAAAACAAAATGCACCACCCACCAATAACGTATACGGCCATTTCCCCGAGTGTTTTTTAACGGTCAATATATCCATATTACACCCGCAATGCCTGCATGTAACAGGTTTTCGTTTCGGTTTTCCCTCTTCCACGACATTAATCCTCATGGCCTGGTTTATATCAATTCTTTTTAAATTTATTCAGTCCCATCGACAGACCAACGGCACCACCAACCACACCCGTTATTTTTGTGATAACACCGGCAACGACCACCTCCGCCGCACTGGCTGTAATCGCGATGGCGGCGACACCCGCCAGAAGTCCGAGCCCTCCGCCGATCAGAACCTTGGTACCAACATCTATCACATCGGACAATACAACCGTTTTATTGGCTGGAGTGAGGCAATTTTCATCAAAATCATCTAAGTCATCCTTCTTTTTTCGCTTCTTTTTGACGTAAATGGCCCGTTTTGCTTCTTCATAATCCCGTAACTGGTCATCCATCGCTGCTGTCTCCTTATATAACAATTGGCATATGAGTGCGCCGACTCGCATTATCTTTTGCATCAAGCTGTTTTTTATTCACTTTTCGGAAGACACCGATTCCAGCACCGGCAACGCTGCCACCACCGGTGGCGCATATCTTGACAGCCATCACATGCCCAAAAAGGGCTTTTAGCGCAGCGGCTGGAACCGCCGCCAATCCGACAGTAGTGGCGATAATGCCGACACTGGCACCCATAACCACAGTTTTACTTACTTCGGATAATGAATTATGAGGACAATCCTTATGCGCCATTTTGGCTATTTTCGAAAAATGTGCTTTACAAAATTCATGGCTGTATCCACGATATTCACATGTTTCGCAATGTGTCAGTTTTTTCATATTTGCAATCCCTTAATTCAAATAAAACATCTCCATCCACAAAATATACACCGTGGAAAATGCTAAAAACGCAAACATGACCGGCAGCCCGATCTGAGAGAACTGACTGGAGGTAAGCGTATTACCGCCGGCAAGCGTCATTCTGTATTTTTTGCTGTAATTTTCAATCAAGCTTATCGAAACGGGGCCGGCCGTCGCGCCGACAATGGATGCGGATGCTCCGGCCAGCACCCCCAAAGACAGCGCCCACCAGATAATATGGTGCGGCGGCTGCATGCCGAGCCCGAGCTCGACTGGAATCAACAATGCGGTTGTCGGTCCCGCACTTAAAAAAGCGGTGATAAAAGCAGCAGACCACATCACCACCAAGCTCAGCAACCAGACTTTTCCGAAGGACAAAAAGACAATCCCTTTTGAAACATATTCCAGCAGGCAGGTCGCTTCAAGCCCCCCCACCACGACAAACAGACCGGTGAAGAATAATATATCGTTAAAAGGAATCCGGCTCAACAGGGATTTCTTGTCGATCCCTGAGAATAAAAAAAGAGATAGGCCGCCAATCAATGCCACAGCCGATGTGCTTAAGGAAACCCACTCGGAAAGACAGAACAGAAAAATCATATGAAATAGAACAAACAGTGCTCTTCGAACCACGCTGCGCTCTTTTGAGGTCAGCCGGGGTTCGGTCATTTTATCCGGCTGGGCCAGTACATTCAAGGCACCGAAAACATGACTCTTTTTTTTCAAAATAACCAGTAGAACACCAAGCAATATCAGGCAAATTGGCATTAAATTGGCGATAAAAGGAATAAAAGCGATGCCTGTCTCCGATGAAATGATCATGTTGGGAAAATCGCCGATCATGGTGGACGCTCCGCCGAGATTGGACGAAATGATTTCTCCGATGATTACCGGCCGCGGATCAAACCCCACATTGGCGGCAAGATTCATCGTCATGGGAACGACAATCATCATAACGATCAAATTGTTTGCAAATAAGGATAAAAAATACGTCAACAGACAAAACAGAACCATGATCTTCAATCGACTGTTTCCCGCAACCTGCTGGAGCTTGAATGCAATCACACCAAAAAAGCCGGCCATATCCAATATTGCAGCAAGGATTCCCATCCCCAGCAAAAGAGATATGGTATTCACGTTGATTGCAAAAAAAGCGTCAATAGGGCTGTAAACCCTGAAAAGAAGTCCCAGTGCCACAAACAATGAAGCGAACAAGGAGATAATAAGCACCCTACTGCCAATATGGTGATATAAAAGGAAGAACATCACGGAAGTCAGTACAAAAAATAAAACCGCCACACCAATCTTCTGTTGTTTTGTCAACAGCCTGCATTTGGTTGTTTTGTCGGGTCGCGAATGATCCGTGACCAGTATATACATATCAACATTGCGTCCATCGTGTTCGATGGTAAGAGCCAGAACCGTATTATTCATGCTGACATCAAAAATATGAGCCGCCTGGTTCGGGGTTGTAATCAGTTTGCCGTCCAATCCGACAATCCGATCTCCGGGTTCCAGCCCGGCGCGCCAAGCTGGTGATCCTGGATATACGCGTCCGACAATCAGAGGCGAGATGTCGTTGCCCGTTCCGGAAAAAAGAATCTCGGCGCCTATTTTGCCGGCTTGGGAAGGCCAGGCCCGATGTTGACCATAATATTTTTGCTCAACCCCCTTGCCCCACAATGACCAAAGAATCAATAAAACGACGAACCCAACAAAAAGAAAAACCTTATAGTCGTCGCCGGTATTATCGGCAGTACTGACGGCTGCAGGGGGTCGGTATCGGGCGGTTCGGATCACCATCATTCACTCTCCGGCGGACACAAGTTGACGAACACTCTTTCAAAATCCCCACTCCCTTCCATCAACCGCGCCTGAACCTTTTCACCGGTTTTCTGCGCCTCCAGTATGGAACATCCGGGATCCACCAGGATATCCAGCTCGACCCATATCCTCTGGCCGATCTGTCTGGTTTTGATATTTGTGGCACTTTGAATGTCTGGCATTTCGGAAATAATCCCGGCGATCTCTTCTTTATAACGGTCATTAACGGAATAGTCCATCAAAGCCCTTACCGAATCGATCAGCATTTTATAACAGGCATTGATGATGATACCAACCACCAAAATGGCGGTAACCGGATCCAGATAGTGATACCCCATTTTAGCGCTGATCACTCCCACCAGAACTGCCACGGAAGAAAAACAATTCGCCCTGTTGGCCCAGGCTCCGGCTAAAATGATCTGACTGTTCACGCGCACTCCAGCGCAACGCAGGTATCGAAACAACATTTCAGTGGTACCGATGGAGATCATCGCCATCAGCGCAGCCGATAAGTGAGGGGGAGAAACGACAGGCTCACTGACAAGATGCTTGATGGAGAGAAAAAGAAGCGCCAGTGCGCCTGAAATTATGAAAAAAGATATAAAACCAGTGAGCAAAAACTCAATTTTGCCGTATCCATAATGATATCCGCTGTTTTTTTGCCGGCTGCTGATTTTCTGGCTCATGATGATGGCAACCGCCACAACGACATTCGAGGCAGAGTGCAAACCGTCGGCAATACATGCCTTGCTGCCGCCGATGACCCCGACAGTGATTTTCAAAACCACCAGTATCAGATTGACCCAAAAACTGACCCAACCAATCCGAATAGCGCATTGTGTGCATCGTGTATTTGCCATATGATCAAATTTCATCTTCATCTTCAATAGCGATATAGTTTTTGGTTCCGTTCTTACCATTTCTGCTGTTATTTTTATAACGACGCATGGCGAGAATCTGTCTTTTCATCATTTCTTCCCGCCCGACCCCGACAAGATGTCGAATCACATAGCCACTGACCCCTGCAATAGCAATGACAAATATCATTCGAATATTCAATGGCTTGCCCCAAAAAAAATATATTGGCACATGATCGAAATTTTGCATGGCGAATAACACTGCCAGTATCGTCAAAATGATCGTTGTCACTGTTTTATACATTTTGCTTTCGTCACCTTATTCCCATGTTATCGAATAATTTTTTGAAAAACCAAACCCCGAGGATATGAATTGCCCTGCCCGGTTCGTGAAACTGCCGTGCGATCCGTCCGGGCCGGCAAAGGTCGCCAGACCGGCTGTTGAGGGTCAATCGTCTGATTCATTGTCTGCATTTGTCTGGCGCCGGGAGGCAGATCCTGAGTGAAACGCTGGTTGAAAGCTGTCGCCACAAGTGCATGGGGGCTTTGTGGCTTGGTTTTTTCATTATTAAATACAATCATCAGCATTCCCGATAAACTCAAAAAAACGATGCCGACCAACACCCAGACTGTCCGTTCGCTCAGCTCTTTTTTGTTTACATTTTCACGCATGGCCGTTGTCCTTTATTCTGTTGCGGCAATGTCTTAGCGATTTTGACGTGACCGCAACGGGTGCATTCCAGACAGCGGATGCAGTCGCCTGAATCCACATCCATGGCCACGGTCAGGTCCGTGGGGCAGTTGACCTGACAGACGTTACAGCCATCACATTTCCGATCCACTTCGAGGCGAATGAGGCTGAAGCGGTTGAATATGGACAATATCGCACCCATCGGACATATCGCCCGGCAAAACGGCCGTTTACTGACAACAAACCAGACCAGACAGCCTGCCAGAATGATCAAGTCCACGGCAAACAGCACACCGGGACCATCAGGCAGCACCTGTTGCCCTGTGGCCGGATTGGTCGGATTCCAAAGCACCCAGGGGATACCAGCCGTCAGTGTTCCGGCGGGACACAGTTTGGAGAAAGCCAACTCCCCGGTTAAATAGGGGACCAGCATCACCAGCACAACCAGAACAACATATTTTAAGTACGTCAAATAAATCGGAACGACAATTTTTTTACATTTGATTTTGTACAACAATTCCTGCAGGAAACCAAAAGGACAGAGCCATCCACAGGCCATTCGACCAGTGGTCAGACCGACCAGCCCCACAATGCCAAGCCAATAATAGGGTACGGTATGGATGGCCATAAAATGCTGTAATGTACCGATCGGACAAGAAAACAAGGCCGACGGACATGCGTAGCAGTTCAGATATGGCACACAAACACCTTTCAAGATATTGGAGTTGATCGTCCTGGTAAAAAAAACACCCAAATAGCTGTTGGTCAAGAATGTACTCGCTAATTGGAAATAAAATCTGAAACGGCTAAGCGTCATTTATCTAAAACCCCATTGCTGGCCACCCTGGCCGGTTGGAGTCGCTCAGCCACCGCCCATGGCAGCCAATGTCAGGTTATTTCCGGTAAATCCCATTTGCTGGCCACCCAGGCCGGCTGGAGGCACTCAGGCAGCCACAGTCAGGTTGCTGGCAGCCCCTCGAAAATTCATAACCTGGCCGCATATCGGGCAAGTTGGAACGCCGGTGGCGCTCCAATTCGGCAGGCCGACAGCACCGTGCTGGGGACATACAAATTGTCCGGCCGGCTGCTGCACCGCGGTTGCAAAAGGCTGTTGAAGAACGGGAGCCACCGCGGCCGCGGTCATCAAGTCCGAAGCCGTCTGCACCTGCCGCGACCATTTGCCGAAGCCGAATACGGCCCAGTAAATGCCGGTGGTAATCACGGCTGCACCCAGTACCAGCCCAAAAAATGCAGCATAACGTCTCAGCTCGGTATTATCGAATAATCCAAACATCCATTTCTCCTTTTCCAGAGGTTAACCTAACCCAATGCAGGAAGTTCAAAGCGTTGCGCCGTTGCGCCAGGTTTCAAGGAAATCGCCTGTAGCCAAACCAACGATCAGAAAGGTAAAGAACAGGGCGAACATGATATATCTGACTGTCATTTTCTTATCCTTAGCCGCGGGGTTATAAATTCGCGTTCAAAAACGCCATCACATCATTGATCGGAATAGCAAATCCAATACCGGAATAATGATTGTCCGGCATGAAACAGGCCATATTGATCCCGACAACCTCGCCTTTCACGTTTACCAATGGCCCGCCGTCATTGCCTTGATTGATGGAGGCATCCGTCTGAATCAAATCCGGGTAGCGGATGCCATTTATATCCAGTTGGCGGTTGCTGCTGCTGACGATCCCCATGGTTACGGTTCGAGCAAAACCAAAGGGGCTTCCGATGGCCAAAACGATATCTCCTAACTTTATCAGGTCTGAATTCCCCAGAACCACAGGAACAAAACCATCCTCGGTTCTGATTTTCAACAACGCCAGATCGGTTTTTCGATCCACATCGATTACATCCGCAAGGTAATCCCGCCTGCCGCCGGTATAAACGGTAACCCGTACCGGGTTGGACGTACCCACTGTCTGGAAAGTGGTAAGCACATAACCACGGGAATCGATAATGATGCCGGAGCCGATTAGATTATCGTTTGACTGATAGGGGTCCAAATAGATCAACCCATTGGCGTTCGATTGGATCTGACTGTTTTTGCTCCTGAAAATCCCAACAACCGCCGGCCTGACCATTGAAACCACGCGGCTGATATCTTCCTGAACCGCCAGGATCGTTACAGGCGAAGCCACGTTCTGCTGACGCATCGGCTGGGTTTGAACAACTGGAAGCGGAACCGCCACTTGAGGGGTGATCGGCAACACGTCATTTCGTTTAAACCCCACATTGGTCCAAATGGCGCCAAGTACCAGCAGCATCAGAACCGTAATCGGCCAGAAATAGTCGTTGATTTTAAAATTCGTATTCTTTTTCATTCGCCCAATAATAAAATCTTTTTCTCATGCTTTCTTTTCACGATAATAGTCATTGCATCGCCAAGAGGCTGTTGGACTGATATAAGCCGATCGCATCCAGGGCTGTTCCAACAACACCGCTGTAAATGACAACCCCCCCCATCCTCAGTGATTGTGCAGTTTGGTCTGAAATATTACCGCATATCAGCGCCTTAATATTGTATTGCCTTGCCGATTCAGAGATCGTCATCTGATTGACGGCATTGGTTACTGCATATGAATCGTTTGGCATATCCACTATGACAAGATAGGGTGAATTCGTCAGGTTTGGTGCAATTGAAGCATTCAAATCCGGACTGACCGTCAGAATGGCCAGATACCCGTTGACTGGTATTGTCGCGGCAACCTGCTTGAATTTGTTGTCCAGGGCGGTGTTGATCTTGGTACCCTGCTGGGTAAAGCCTGGCGGGGGAACACTGATGAACAGATGCTTTTCCCCACGAATGACATCCACCACAGCGCCTGTCTGCTTCTGGGTGGCGGCGGCAAAACTTTTCATGTCTGGTGTTGGTTCGCCGTTGACAGCGGTAATCACATCGCTCACCTGAAATCCCACCATGCTGGCGGGCGGACCTTCCACATCCGCCACCAGCACCCCGCTGGTTCCGGCCGGCAGCCCCAGGGATTTGATATCGTTGGGTGAAAGCTCGGCCACATCCATACCAATCCATGCGCCTTCAATGGCCACATCCGCCGGACCCAAAAAAGGAATTTTCTGGGCGGCAGGCGCCTGTTGACCCAGGATCACCGGCAACGTCAGATACTGCCCCGCTCGAAATACCGTCAGTTGTACCTGACTGCCGGGTTGAGATCCCAATATCAGAGACTGAAGCTGCTTGACATCCCTGATACGCGTACCCCCGAACCGACTGATGACATCACCGGATTTAATCCCGGCGGTTTGCGCTGGCGATTGCGGCATGATATGATTGACAATGACGCCGGTTTTCTCCGGCAGATTGAACTGGAGCTTCATAACTGCATCGATATCCTGAATATCGGCGCCCATCCAGTTTGGATTCTGGGTGGCTGCTGCCTGAACAAGCCCGTTCGGTGCATTTTGAAGCTTTACATGAAACGATTGGAGTCTTCCACCTCGATTCACGATCAGCTTGATGACATCGCCTGCTTTTTTTGTCTTCAGAATGGCGCCCACCTGATCCTGCATGCTGACTTTCTGGTGGTCACATTCCAAAAGCACATCACCCAGCTTGATTCCAGCAGTTTCTGCGGGGGAGCCTGCCACCACAGCCTTGACATACAGCTCGCTTCCCTGCTCCAATTTCAGTTCTCTGGCCACCGCAACAGTCACCTCGCCAAAGCTCAGTCCCATATAAGGACCCTGCCCTTGCATGGCCTGATTGATAAGCTGAATCTGACCGTTCTGACCATTGCCGATTCCGGCTGAGAAAGTCGGATTGTTGATCAACTGGATTTGACCATTGCCGATTCCGGCGGGAAAGGTCGGATTGTTGATCAACTGGATTTGACCACCAGCAATCCCTGCAGGAAATTGAATACCGCTATTTACCAATTGGCCGCCAGTCGTCTGTTGGTTAGAGGCTGGAACAGGAACTTGCACCTGATTGGCCAGATTGACTTCAGGCGTCTCCTGGGCCTCTCCGGTAACCGGAACGACATCGCCGACCCACCCGTACATAACGGTCAGGAGTACCACAAAAGCCAGAACGGATACCGGCCCCAGCCAGAGTACGCCTTTATCCAACTGTGTGATTAACTTGCGCATATTCTGCTTTTTCATTTTCAATAAATCACCTGTCGATTCAAGTTGCCATTGCCCGTAATTTGGCTACCGCCGGGATAAATGGCTGTAGGCGCTGTATTGGCAGTAACCAGATTCCCAGCGATGTAAGCGCCGATAACATCCTGCACCGTACCGGTGACGCCGGGATAAACATTGACCCGCAGGTTCTGGAGCGTCTGCATGGCGTTGGAAGTAAAACCACCAGCCACCACATTGCTGACGCCCAAATCGACCATATATTGGCCGGTTTGTATGTCCTGGCCTGTTCTGTTGGCATTGGGGTTGGTTGCCACACTGTAACTGTTCGCCGCCGGATCCATAACAATAAAATACGGGCTTGATCCAAACTGCTGAGATACGGAATAACCCAGTCCGGGCCCTGTTGATGCAATGGCCACCTTACCATAATAGATATTGGCAGCCGCGGTTTTGGCCTGATTCTGTTTCTGGAGTGCCTGGGTCACAGCCTGCTGGGTTTTGGGCACGCCTAACTGTTCAGCCAGCGTTTCTATCTGGTTCTGAGTCATCGGCGGTGCCGCAGCGGAGGCGACTGCCTTTCCTTGCTGACGCTGTAATGCCTGGGTTACCGCCTGCTGGGTTTTGGGTACACCTAACTGTTCGGCCAACGTTTCTACCTGGTTCTGCGTCATCGGCGCCGTTGCAGCCGCAGTTTTTGCTTGCTGCTGTTGGAGTGCCTGGGTTACCGCCTGCTGGGTTTTGGGTACCCCCAACTGTTCGGCCAGCGTTTCTACCTGATTCTGCGTCATCGGCGCCGTTGCAGCCGCAGTTTTTGCTTGTTGCTGTTGAAGTGCCTGGGTTACCGCCTGCTGGGTTTTGGGTACCCCCAACTGTTCGGCCAGCGTTTCTACCTGATTCTGCGTCATCGGCGCCGTTGCTGCCGCTGGAAGCAGTTTGTCCGGTAGTGCAGCATAGATATTTCTAGTTTTGTTTCCTCTGTAAATCTTTAATTGAACGGTTTCGCCGGGCTTATACCCAGCGATGGCCGCATCTAAATTGCCGACGGTTTCGATGCGAGCCTTGCCGACACGGATGATTTCATCTCCCTGCAACATACCGGCATTGGCGCCGATTGAATTGGGAGCGACTTCCAGCACCAGAGCACCATCCTCGTTGGGCAGCCCAAGCTGTTTCATCATGGCCGCGGTTACCGTCTGGGTCTTTAACCCCAACGTTTGTGCGGAAAACTGATTTGCCGCAGCAGCCTTTGCCGTCGCCTGTTGGGTCGTGCTAGGCTGAATCCCGTCTGTAACCTGATGGCACATAAGACAATTCCCCCAGTCGGCATGCGTCATCTTCTGTTTAATTGATATCGGGGGGCCTGCCATCACCTTGGAAACTGGTTTGCCGGCATCGATCGTCTGATGGCATTTGCTACAGTTTCCCCAGTACGGATGCAATGCCTTATCTTTGACCCGGATGGGTGGCCCCATAGGCGTTGTAGCGGCAATCAAGGAATATTCCAGAGGGTGCCGTCTGTTCATACAGTCGCGCACCATCCAGCCGATCACCACAACTACCAAAAGCGCAATGATGATAATGGCCGGCCTAAACTGAGACATACAAAATTCATATTCGGTTTTACTCTTCATATCACCTGCTTTAACTGTCTGAAAATGCAAACAATCTGACCTTAACAATGATCTTTCTGTCGATCGAACCGGCAAGGGCCTGTTTCACATCTTTTTTGATGGTCTCACCCTGGGAAACGGATATTTCGGCCGGAACATAGAGTTCTGTTTCAAATTCCATGTACTGGCCCAGTTCCCTGGCAAAAATATTTTTGATACCACTGACGGTTTCTACTGTCTTTAGCGCTTTTTTCGCATTATCCAGAATTTCTTCATCAGGCGCCTTATCCAAAAGATTCAATGAGGATTCTTTGATGTATTCGATACAAATCTTTAGAATAATCACGCCGACAACAGCCGCCGCCAGCGGGTCCATAAAGTGAAATCCCATCTTTGCGCCGATAATTCCGATCAATACCGCGATGGAGGCATAGACATCCGACCGGGATTCCCATGCTTTGGCCACCATCGATGGACTGTTGATCTGAGTGCCGGCACAGACGCTTTGGCGAAACATGAGTTCGTTGATTAAAATAGCAATAATGGCGCCCCAGGCTGCCGACCAGCAAATAACAACCTTTCGTCCCTGAACGATGCTCAGGATGCCCTCATAAATAATGAAGGAAGCAATCGCCATCAAGAACAAATAGATAATAATCGATACGATATATTCTATCTTTCCATACCCATAGGGATAATCGTCATCCTCTTGGCGGTCGGAAAGCCTCAATCCGATAATCATGACAAGCGTCGCCAAAAGATCGGCGCAGGAATGAACGGCATCGGCAATCAATCCTCTACTTTGGCCCACCACGCCCATATAGCCTTTGATCAGGATCATCAGGATATTGCCTACCACATTGACGACACCAACACTATCGGCGCATTTTCGGCATGCTCGGTATTTCATTCTTCACCCATTAACGACCGCTCGGCCTTGATCTCTGCTTCCATTTTCGAAACCGCTTGCAGTAAAAAAAAGGCAAACACCACCACTGCAATGATTAGCACAACTCCGACAATTTTAAGAATAAACATGGTTGATCGAACCTTTACGAATTTTCATTCTTATTCTAAATTACATAATGCCCCTTCAGCATCGCAAATATCATGACGAAAAAGAGGATTTGCTGCGTGTGCAAAAGGTAAAGGCCTTTTTTGACCTTGCCAGGGGGATATTTGATAAACATCAGAAATCCCCCGAAAGTAAGCCATCCCATGAGAACAAGGGCGACAATCAGCCAATTGTTTGACCACAAAGATACATAGCAGTGCGCACATGCAACCAGAAAGGAGGCCGTATTCAGCCAGACATGGTATATCAGCATCCTGTCGAAATAGGATTGAACATTTTTGAAATTGTATTTGATCCGAATTTGCTTGGCCGGGAAATAGACATTTGCTGCAAGAAATAGCACCATGCACAGGTTGCCGGAGCCGGTAGCCAGGTTATAATCGGAAGTAACCGCATACACGGCTCCCAGCACCACAAGAATAGCGACGAATATCGCGCGCATTCTTACCGTTCCATGACCAAATAGAGATAAATTATAGGTGCTTGTGCTTATTTTCACGTATTGCCGTTCTCCAAGGTTTCCCGAATTATTTACTATCCGCCTTCGTCCGGCTGCTAATAATCAATCGGTTTAAACTGCGCGGCTTCACTGGTGGCCATATAGTAAGGCATAGGCGTAAAATTGAACATTTTCGCAAAAACATTGATCGGAAATTTGGTGATGATGGTCGTGTAGATGTTTACCATATCGTTGTATTTCAGTCTGGCAGTAGACAAATCCTTTTCTACATCGGTTATAGACGTCATCAGGGTCAGAAAGGGAGCTGACGATTTCAGGTCTGGATGATCTTCCGCCAATGCGAGCAAGCCTGAAAGCGGCTTCAGTTCGCTGATGAGCGTGTGCTTTGTTCCCGCAGGATATTCAGCCGTAATCCCTGTATTTTTTTTATGTTCGACCGCAGCGGAGGGTTCGGTTTTTACCGATGTCTGTGGTTTTGAATCCGCTGACCTGTCCTGAACCGGCCTTAGAGCCGCAGGATTGTCTGCATCGGCTTTCGCCTGCTGATCGTCGATCGGTGACAATTGCTGCTGGGTATGATCTCTAGTCATATCCGCTCGCATTTTAACGATGTTGGTCAACACCGTACTTTCATGGACCGTATAATGGTACACCGACTTCGAAAGATTGACGGAAGTATCATGGCGCCGCTCCAACAAAGCGTTTACATTGCCCAATGCCGCCTGCACGTCATACTGAGCCGCAAGCATGAGGTTGAAATAATATGCAGAACCCACTGCCAGTAGAATAGCTGATGTAATCAGCGTGATACGGACCCAATGATTTTTGGTGAAAGCCACAAAGGGTTTCCATACGGTAAGATAAAATCGGTGCCTTGAAACCAGCTCATGCCGATCCTGTTCATACCGGTCTGATTCATACTGATCCTGTTCATATTGATCCAGACCATATATTCTGCCGTAAGCACTTTGAATGATATTCGAAATATTTCTATTCATCATGATAAATCTTTTTTCAATACCGCCATTTTCAGGTCAATTCCTTAATTCCATGGATCAAAGAAGCCGCCCCTGCACCGATTAAGAGAATGGGAAGGAAACCGTTAAAAAAATCGAGAGTGGCGTAGTATTCATCTCCGCCGGCAAAAAGTCCATATAATCCGATCAGGAGAAATATGCCGGCCAAAATTGAATTCACCACTCTGTACTCTTTTTTGGCAAAAATGGCTGCTGCCAATAGGGCGAGGCCGATTAAAATAAAAATCGGTTGCACAACCCCTTTAATCAAAGTAACCACCAGCACGCTGTTCATATAAACAAAAAACAAACCTACGCTGAAAATGCTCAGTCCCGCGATAATGTGTCCTTTTCTCATTGAGATTCTCATCCTCGTATTTTTAAAAGCGTCATTGCGGCGCCCCATTATCAATCCATTCGATGATCAAATGGCTGTCCGGGCCGGCAAATCGATGCATGGGGCCGCCGATACTCACCAGCGACTTTAAAAGTCCGTTGTCCACGTAAACCTTGACATTGTCATAAGTCGTCAGATTCCGGAATGGGCCGGAATGGCATCGTAGACAGTCCTTCGCCAAAACTTGTCGGATGCCGTTATTATAAGTGATTGTACCCTGCTGCCCCTGCATTCCCATCGCGCCCTGCGGCTGGCCCGGCGGGCAGTTGGCACCCGATCGAAAAAAAACACGGATTGTGGGAGATTTTTCCGGCGCTCCGTTTTGGGCCCATGTCACGATCGTCTGAGCGTCATTTCCGGCAAACTGACTCATGGGGCCCTGTACCATGGTTGCCAGCAGCCCGGTATCCGCGTACATTTTCAAACTGTCATAGTCCATCAGATTGCGACTTGGGCCCGAATGGCATTGTGCGCAATCATTGCTGATAATATTCTTGATCGTCGGTTCGTAGAAGACCGCCTTGGCTGCTGCAGGTATCATGTTTTGGTTTTTCAATGCCGCGGCCTGCATGGAAGCGGATTTTTCAGGCGCTCCGTTCTGAGCCCATGTCACGATCGTTTGTGCGTCATTTCCGGCAAACCGTCGCATGGGCCCCTGGACCATGCTTGCCAGCAATCCGGAATCCGCATATATTTTCAGACTGTCATAGTCCATCAGATTTCGATTCACCCCGGAATGACATCGCGCACAATCGTTGCTGATTATATTCTTGATCGTCGGTTCATAATAGACAGCAGTGACGTTTACCTGTATCGCGCCCTGATTATTCGGCGGTATATTCGACCCGGAAGGGATCTTCACATCTAAATTTCCCGCAGCATGCCCAAAAAAATGTTCCCCATCGTCGCAATAAAACAATAAAAAAAATGTTCCAAGGAGCAGAATCAGCGATTTATATACTGACTTCATGAATTATCCGGATTTATGCGATGTATGATTCGATATGGCCTAATAATTGTCTTCATCGAGTTCGCGCTCTAATTCCATCACCTTGGTAAAATGCTTGGCAGCAGCTTTATGATCGTCCTTACGCACGTTTAAAAAACCCAGATGTTGATGATATTTGATTTCCGTGGGATTGAGTTCTATGGCTTTTTTAACGGCTTCAATGGCTTTGTCGATTTCTCCCAACCCATCATAGGCAATCCCGATCAGATAATATACCTTGGGGTTGTCCGGTGTCTTTTCAGAAACCTTCTCCAATCCTTCTATGGCAGCCTGGTAATCCTTCAGCTTTAGGTGAAGGGAACTTTTTCGATACAGGGCGCCTTTATGCGTCGGGCTTAAAATCAAGACCTTTTTAAAAGCTTTGATGGCGCTATTGGTCTCACCGGCAGCACTCAGCGCCATTCCCAACTGATATTGAGCATCCGCGTCGGATGGGTCCAGCCGGGTCCATTCCTTGAGATAGCTCAAGGCTTTTTCTTGCAACCCCTTTTTGGTGTAATGGGTGCTGATATTACGGTAAATCATTGCCTTGTCTTTTGGGGTCAACGCAAAAAGGGAGTTGTAGGCATCCAGCGTCTTGTTTAAAACACGACCGCAAAAAAGAAGAAAGGCATGCGTATAAAAAGTGGCTGAAGGCCCAATGCGCTCCGCTCCAGAATGACTGGCCTGGGCTTTGTCCTTTTTTGTCTTGCCTGGCTTTTTGGGAACATCATTTTCTTCTATTTCCTGAACTTCTTCGTCGTCCTTAAAATCATCATTCATCATTTTCCGATGCCTCCTCCTTTGTTTTTGGCGGTACAAAACCTGCCAATGTAGCTAACAGGCCTATTAACATCATACAAATCGGAAGTCCTCCCTTGACGATATCGGCCACATAATAATATTCGTCATAAATTCCCCAGATTCCCAAAGCAAGAAAAAACAAACCTAGAATAATATGCAGCATATATCCTCCGATATATTGTTATCAATATCACTGAGCGGGCTCCATACCGGTACATCAATGAATTTCACTAAAAAATGGCAGATAGGTGATTTCGACCGGTTCTGCTTTATTAAGTGTATAACAAACGTAAATTTTATAGTTCACTAACTTATATTTCGCTCATTTTTTTCTTCAAAATTGATTTATTCGCTCCGCTGGTTCCCAAGCTGGAGCTTGGAAACCAGCGGATACCATTTTCATGTTTGGGGGTGGCATTGTGCCTATGCCATGATCGTTTGATAGTGCGCTGATGTACCAGCTAAGGCATCCTTGCCACACCCAATTCCGATAACTTATTAAATCCAAAAAAAGTACAATATTAATTTTAGTTATTTATATTAAACCATTATGATTAATTTTAATATTGGCATGTATCATGCTTACTACTCCGGTCAATATCAGCAGGCAGCAATGATATACTTCGAACGGTTGTAATTTGTATTTTTTACCCCCACACACCAGCCCCCCCCCCGCTGGGCGAGGGAGATAAAGGATGCATAATTTATAACCGTTCAAGTATACATTTACCAGGTGAGCTGCTGCGACAAATGACCATTGGCCCGGATAAACAAGTATATCTTACATTTCGCTCATTTTTTTCTTCAAAATTGATCTATTCGCTCCGCTGGTTCCCAAGCTCCAGCTTGGGAACCGATGTCCATGAAGCTCCTGCTTCATGTGTTTTTCTAACGTCCAGAATGTCGTGGCAAGCAAGAGCTTCCCGCCACGGGTTTCCACGCTGGAGCTTGGAAACCAGCCGATGGATGCATTTTCATGGTAAACGCTCATGGCATCGGTGCAATGCCACCCCCAGAGATGAAAATGGGATATTTTTACCCTCACCCCGGCCCTCTCCCAGAGGGAGAGAATGAATGTATTTTCACGGTAAAATAAAAATGGCGAAGAAAATGAGCAAAAAGTAAGCACTAAATCATAAACGAAAAAAAACAATGCTAAAAAGTCACCATTCTGCGCTTACTCCACCGCATAACGCGCTGGATTGACTTCGGATTGACTTCGGATTGACTTCGGATTGACTTCGGATTGACTTCGGATTGACTTCGGATTGACTTCGGATTGACTTCGGATTGACTTCGGATTGACTTCGGATTTAGTCAATGAATACAACATATTTCAGCATTTGTCAATCCTTTCATAAGCCGATTCAATATATTCTCTCCCATAAACTCTTTCTAATCGCCGGATGATAAAATGTCCCCGTGCAGTACATTGGAAATGCTCCAGAAAAACGGTATTGATCAACACCCCACCGGCAGCACCCAAAATCGGAACAGCAATGGCGGCTGCTTTTTCTGTAACAACAACCCCGAATCTGGCTGAGACCTGGGAAATCAGTTTTACAAGAATCGGCGCCCCATCTTCTGCACCGTATCCCAAAAATGCTCCGACGGTTTTGGACAAACCAGCCCGAATAGCGAAATATCCACTTTCAGCGCAATCATCAGATTGAGACCGTCCGCCATAGGCAAACACTTCCAAGCAAGCCAGACGGGTCTCGATCGACCGGATATCCTCGCCCTCACAGCGGGCAATATCGGCAATGGACCGAAACATGATCAGAGTGGAGATGGGCAATTCAACCGCCAAAGCAGTCAATCCAAAAGCACCACCCACACCACCCGAAAAGGCTGCCATCATCTTATGCATTTTTTCTGAGGGCGTTCTTAACGCTCCATCCTGCATCGTTAAAACCGCCAGATTCAAAGTCTCTGTCAACGCTTTTTCAGAAACCACCTGCACCCGAGCGTTCCACCATGCAGGCAACCGCTGAATCCCCTTCTCAATTGTGGTGCCCAGCTTGTTAAAGATTCTGGATGCAAGACTCGGATTATTCAGAAGATGCTTGGCATATTTTAAATCCAGATAATCTGCATGCGAAATGCTCATCGGTTCATTACCATAAAAATACGCTTTTAAACAATGGTGCTTTTACACTGGGTGAAACAAGTCATTGCGTTTTCGTTCAGTAGATTTGAAAGATAGACCCCATTCTGCCTGATGTGTTCTATAGCAGGAAAAAGCTCGGCGTCAAGATATTCTTTCAGAAGGTATCCATCCGCACCGGATGAAAGGGCTTCCTGAACATATTGTATCTCCCGGTGTGTACTGATGATCAACACCTTGATAGCAGGATAGAAATGCTTTATCGTGGCGGTCGCCTTGATTCCCCCGATATCCCGCAGGGTGATGTCGACAATGGCCATATCAGCGGCCGGTTCGATCAGACTCAATATTTCAATGAGCTGAGTACCGTCACGTGCTTCACCGACCACATCCAGATCGCTTCCGGACATGAGAATCCGATTTAAATCCTGGCGGAACATCGCATGATCATCGGCCAGAACAACACGGTAATTACTTTTGATTGGCACGTTTTTCTCCGCATTGAACCAATAAGAAACGCATACAATTTTCTATCTGATATTTACCGGATTAAACGTACGGCGGCAATTCTCAGAAACAGCCATTTTGATGTGGTCAAAACAATGTATGAATACCCATGCACTGTCAGCCAAAATATCTGTCATTTTGCAAAAAATTAAGATTATGGATGTCTTTGGTACAAGAAGTTTATTTCAGGCAGACGTTGAACGGAAAATTGTTCTTCAGGGGAAGCAATACTAAGACGGTTAAGGAAGGGTAGAAAGCGTTTCATGGTAAGTAGGGGTGTACAGCGCTTCCGGGCTGAGAGACCCGAAAGTCGCATGTTGGTCAGATGTAGCCCTTCTGGATGGCGTATCTAACAAGATCGGCAGTCTTTTTGAGATTCAATTTCTGCATCATGTTGGCACGGTGACGTTCCACCGTGTGTACACTGACGAAGAGAGCATCGGCAATCTGTTTGTTTGCCCTTCCCTCCGCAATCAGTTTCAAGACTTCTTTTTCCCGGGTCGTTAGACTGGATTTGCCTAACCCTCTTCGGATCCGCTCCCAACTGATATCCGGCTTCTCGGAGAGGTGGGGAGACACATAAATACGCCCTTTTCGAATTTTCTCTATAGCAGCAAACAATTCAGAATCGGCATCCTGTTTCAGAAAATATCCATCCGCTCCCGCGGCAAGGGCCTGGTAAAGATATTCCTGATCCCTGTGCATCGTTACAATCAGTATTTTGACATCCGGATGGATGTTTCGGATTTGCGGAATGGCTTCAATCCCTCTGAGATTCGGCATGGAGATATCGAGAATTACAAGCTCCGGGGCACTGCTTTTCGATTTCAGAAGATTGAGCAGCTCAAGTCCATCACTGGCTTCTCCCACGACCTCAAGATCAGCTATGACAACGATGAGACTTTTCAGCCCCTGCCGAAACAGGGCATGGTCATCGGCCAAAACGATCCGGTATTTTTCCATCAGACAATATTCCCTTTTGTAAGCGGAACGGAAAAGCCGATTCGGGTCCCCTTTCCTTTTTCGCTGCTCAGATGAAGCGATCCCCCCAGCATCTTGGCACGTTCTTTCATGGACGCCAGACCCAGACCCTTCTCTGATGATTTTATTGCGGATAACGTCTCCACATCAAATCCCCTGCCGTCGTCCTCAACGAAGAAGGAAATCGAATCTCCGCCTATCCTTACTCGAATCACGATATTATTGGCATAAGCGTGCTTGCCTATGTTTGTGAGTGCCTCCTGTACCGTTCTATATACCATAATCTGATGGTCTTTTTGAATTAAATTATCGATGGGCTCAATATCGGCGACCACTTTTACTTTGTAATGTCGAGCAAAGTTATCGATATACCATTTCAAAGCTGGGGTTAAACCGATATCCTCGAGTATGGATGGACTTAAATCACGGGAAAGGCGATGCACATTATTAATGATCTCATCGATGTACTGCCGCGTCTGTTTGCATTCCTCCCGGATCGTCGTCTGATCCGACTGAATGTTTTTTTCAATAAACCCAATTCTGAGCTTCAGCACCGCCAGCGCTCCGCCAAGTTCATCGTGCAGTTCTCTTGCAATTCGGCCCCGCTCTGTTTCTTGAGCAGTCAAAAGCTGATATGACAAGTTTCGAAGTTGCTTTTCGTATTCTCGCAGCTCTTTTTCGGCCTGTTTACGATTGGTGATGTCATAGAAAATTTGAAGTTTGGAAATGGTTCCGCTTAAATTGAAAAGGGGTGTATCGATACGGTGATAAATCTTGCCGGTTTTTAAGGAATGCCATTCCCACTGCACGCTCTTACCAGAAAAAACATCCTGATTCTTACACCAGGAACAGATTTCCGTTCTGTCATGCAAATACGCATAGCACTTGCGACCGTTAACCTGACCGAATTCTTTTTCAACCACAGGGTTCGTGTACTCGATATCGTATTGCTGATTGACGATGTACACACCGTCCGGCATCGCATCCAGAATGGATCTGAACTTATTTCGCTCCACCTGTATCGCTTGCTCAACATGTTTGCGTTCTTCTATCTGTTGCGCAAGCTGATTGTTTGCCTCGGCCAGTGCCAGCACAGCATCCAGGTCGGCCTGGGCCGCACTCAGTTCCGCATCATGCACCTTTTGATGCCAACGCAGTTCATGAATTATCTGCCGCATTTCTTCAACGGACATCTCATCCAGGTCTTCCGATGACCAAAAGGCTTTTCTCCGAATCATCATCTCGACCCGCCGGCAGATTTCGTTATCTACCCTTGTCATGGTAATATCCTCGATGCAAAGCTAATTGGCATTTCTGAAACCGCGGATAAGGCTGCGGCGGATGGTATTACCGGTTTCTGAAGTTTCCAAGTTTGAGATTTCCATTTTTCCACAACCTGGGGAAAACGATCTTTTGTCTTTTCCGACTGGACAGCAGCAATCATTTTCATCAATCCATCGACACCTGGCAATCTGACCTGGATCATCCCTTCTCTGACCCGAATGCACCGGTTCCGACCTTCAGGAATAAGCCGCAATGTTCCATAGGCATCAAATTTCTCCGGAAACACAGGAGGAATGATCCGCCAGCACATTTCATATCGATCCAGACATTTTTCCTGTATTTCCTCATAGATCAGTTTATCCTGACCGAGTATCTTTCTGGCAAGACTTTGAATCATAAAATTTCGATCAATCGTCGAAACAATTCTAACCCGCCGTTTCAGCATATTGTCTGAAACCAGTCTTTCAAGTTCTATATAGCCGGAAAGACCGTACTCTTTGGCCACAAAGGCGTCGAATTCAGGCGTGTGCATTGTCTGCCATAATTCCTTTGCGGACATCGGAATTTCATTTTCTATATAAATATGCATTTAAACGTCTCACCATTTTCAAGCTGTTACCTGGGACACCTGAGCATCCTCAACCGTATGCGTGGGGCTTATCAGCGGCTTCAGCCGGTTGAGGTGATACAGGTCGATAACTTCACGTATCGAATGTCCTTCTTTGGCCTGAAATATATCAACCAGTTGATCTTTTAACATATGAAACGATATCTCACCGATCCGGGAGGTGAACAGCAGATCAATTGCATAGAGAACCGTAATTCTGGCAACCTTGACGCCGATGTGCTTGTTATCCCCGAGAAATTCATTCTTATAGAAATCTTCAATTTCCATTCGGTCATGGCCCAATTTCAGAACGGCAAAATACGGCGCTCTGGCAAAATGCCCGGCAACCCTGGCCTCCAGACCTTCTATATTCTGAACCGGGATCATGGCCAGAACGGTCTCCTCCTTAAGCGGCTCTACATGGATCATGACGGATTCAATGCGCTCGTAATTCGTTACAATGGCATCCTCCAGTTTGTCGGCCAGTTCGTGAGCCTTATATAAAGTAAGCGTAGGCCGCGTTGCGATAACGCATTCAACCATCTTGAACGGACCTGACTGGCGAATTTTCACCTTACTGACACCTTTGACACCATAGATCAAATTCGCTTTTTTTTCGATTTCGCCCTGCAGTTCCGGGTCCAGGTTGGCATCCAGCAGGATTAAAAGAGACGACCAGACGTTCTCAGTTCCAAGTTTACACAGCAGCAAAGAAATCAAAATGATGATGGCGCCTTCCACATATGGAATTCTGAAATAGGCCAACAGAATTCCGAGCAACACCACCATCGATGTAAAAATATCCAGAAACGCTTCCCGTGAATTGGCCAAAAGCGATTGCGAGCCAATGGCTTTTCCGACTTTGGATTCCATTTCAGCGACCCCAAACGCCGACAAAGCGGAAAGCATGCTGGCCGCTACGGGGAAAAGAGGAAAAGAGGTCATCGGCTCAAGGGTGAAAAGCTTTTGATATCCTTCGCGAAACAGTGCAATACCGGCCATGATGATGAACCCGCCTATGATCAGGCAGGCCAGGGTTTCAGCCCTGTACAATCCGTAAGGGAATTTTTTTGTTTTGCTGCTTCCGGCAATCCACAGACCAAATCCCGAGGCGGCGTGAGTCAAAAGATCGGCGCCGCTGTGAAAAGCATCCGCAATCAATACCTGCGAATTAAACAGATAACCGACAATCCCTTTGACTGCCGCCAATAAAAAAGAAATAAATGACGAAAGAAACGCAACCCGTTGGCCTTTTTTCAAATTTTCAGCGTTGCTTTTCATCCGTCACCCGTGAGACATCCCTCATCCATGAAAAAACTGCGGACCATTTTGGAACCGCACGATGGGCACCTGAGCATAAAACACTGAACCCCGAGAGGATGCGGCACATACAATCCGCATGCCGAACAGACGCATCTGATGGACCGTGCGTTATGATTTGTTCCCTGCTGGCCGGATGGGCTGCATCGGCCCGGGTGTTTTCGAACCAGACCTTTTTTTCTGAACTGCCCAAACCCGAAAGGCATGATACTTTCCTTTTCTGTAGATTTTCAGAAAATTCATTTCGCAAGGCAGCAGGGAGGGAACAGGCCTTTTTCGGGCATGCTGCTGTTTTAACTCAGCAGCTTTATTGCCGTTGCCGACCTAAGCGCCACCTGTACCGCAGATAGAAGTTCACGATTATAAGCCCCAAGATTGACATAGGGGAAAATGCCGCTTTGCGGCCAGAAACTCCTGTGGCCGAAACAGTTGACCATCAGCAGTTCTTCCTTTGGTAACCGTTCAACTTCCAACCCGCTTGACGATAGTTTCGCCCTGAGATTCTCGATATCCCGAAAGCCTTTCCGGGGTCGTATCTTCATTCTGATCGGACTCATCGGGATAAGGATCGCCTCGCCATCAGCCGCCGCAAATGCCGCGTCACCCACTTTTTTCAGCTTCTGAAAATCGACATAATCGATAAGGGCAGCATTCCGGTCTCTGTTGATCACTCGCTGCTGAGCTTCCTCTACCGGACAGTCCAGATAAATGATCACGTCAAAGCTTTCGATAATCTGTGTTCTAAAAAGGCGTATGTTCTCGTAGATGCAGCCTGTTTTAAAGGGATACGGCTTTTTCATCTCCGATAGGTACAGCGTACGCCATTCAAGCCCCATCCGTTTGGCCAGACTTCTGCCCAACGTGCTTTTTCCGCTCCCAGGGGGGCCGTCGATACCGATGCACTGAGGAAACACCCGGTTTTGCTCCAGCACCAACATGATCTTGTCGGCATATTCTTCGACAGGTTGAACTTCTCCATAAGGTTTTTCCGCGCTGCCGGTAATCAATTTTCTGACCCGCCCCCGGATCGCGGATTTTATTGTCTCCCTGGACAGCAGGTTTATTGCCGCAGCCGTGATAAAAGCAAGGGCCATTTTCGGAAGGATTTCTTTCGTCAGGTCTTTCATGTCTCCCATGGGAACTCCTGTCTTTGCAATTTCATGGCTATCCCAGACATGGGCAGCATTACCGGTTTTCGGTAATTATCACGCTGTCGATTACACCTTACGAATGCGGGTGAATGGCTCCCTCTCGTGATCCAGAGCCTCGCTTGCCGGCTTATCGATATATCGGCTTATCATTTTGGATATAATACCTATCACCAGTGGGAGCAACAGTGCAGATACGCTCTCCATGATGTATTTTTTTTTGCTTGACATGGCACACCTCCAATAGCTTTTAAAGTATAATTGATACACCCAGATCGACATTTGCGTCAAGCGCCGCAATATCCGCGTCCACCGCCACCGACTCCGCCACGTCCGCCCCCACCGCAACCCTTGCCGCCTCCACCCTTGCCGCGTCCACCACAAACCTTTCCGATTCCGCTGTCGCCCCAGACGTCCAAGGCATTGATGATCCGATCCTTATTTTTGGCCTTATTGGGCGACCTCGTGCAATAACTGCTGTAATTGCGTGAACCATACCACCTGCCGTAAAGTGGCGTAAGTGTTAACATGTCAGTCACTTACGCCAGTTCTGGATAGCTATTCATCCTTGTCCGCTTGTGCAGAAAGCGCATTCAACCTTTCCGTAATGACATCCAACTGATTCTGAAGTTCTTCTTTCCGCTGAGCCAGGAAATCCTGCTCGTTTTGCGGCATTGACGAATATTCGCCGCCGTTCCATCCGGCCTGGCGGCATTGGCCCCTGCCGCCTCCGAAACGATTCCGGCGACCTGCACCTTGACCTGCTGCATATGCGTTCTGATCGCCCTTGCAATATCCCGATGTTCGGCCTGACATCTGACCATACCCCATGGGCCCTGTTCGATCTCCATTTGGCATTTTCATTACCTCCTTCCCCTGTTGATGTTCTGTTTGCCCCCTTTAAATCGTCGATGTTGGCACCATTGCCCTGTGGCTTCCGCGTTCGTTATTGACGTCAGTCCGCCAGTCAAAAAGCAGGTCAAAATGTCCTGAACATCTCCTGTCAGCCATGCGTATACCGGCAGATCATGATATTTCAACCACTGCATGGAATGACGATCAATACCGCCACAGATCAGTGTATCGACACCCAGGTTCAGCATCGTCCTGTTTTTTTCTATTGATGAGAGTTTGTTGATCGAAATCTTCCACTGCGCCATGATCTTACCGTCGGCGATATCAACCAGAAGCATCTCCTGAGCACAATCAAATCGCGGTGAAATGCGGGAGTTAAAAACTGGAATGGCAATTTTCATCATGCATCCCCCTGTGTTTCACTTTAACAGCAATAATCAGGCCATCTGTCATAATATACCATATAATTGTATTTTTTTAGATGGTTATAATCGGATCAAGAGTGGATCGGCAAATAATCGTTGTAATGATGCAACCTTCTGATTGCAAATGGATGCAAATATGCAATCAGAAGGTTGCATTCTATTTCACAAGGGCAGCAGGCGTGTTTTTTGAATAATGGTCAGAGCATTGTCTGTAGCGGTTAATCCGGCTACGATCATTTTCATTTTATCGATACGTGACCCCGAATTTTTTCATCTTGCGCCAGAGGGTTGTTTTATCGATTCCAAGAGCCATTGCGGTTCTGATACGACTCCCCCCGTTTTTACGCAGAACATCCAAAATGGCAGCGGCTTCAGCAGCCCCAAGAGGTGGGGGGCCAGGGGATATTCTGTTTGCTGCGGCCTCCTGATGCGTTTTACGGAGCACGCTTTCCTGAAGTTCCCTGGGCAGATGCCGGACCTCGATCAAATGGCCGCGACAAAGAACAAAGGCGTATTCAATAATATTCTCCAACTCGCGAATATTGCCAGGCAAATCGTGCGTCATCAATATATCGAGGGTATCATCCGACACCCCTTCGATCTCCTTGCCTTTGATGGCGTTGAACTTGCTGATGAAATGCTCGATCAAAAGGGGGATATCCTCCCGCCTGCGAGAAAGCGGGGGCAGGGAAAGCCTGACAACATTCAGACGATAGAAAAGATCACCCCGGAATGCGCCCAGTTTCACCAGGCCGGCAAGATCTTTGTTGGTAGCGGCAATGATCCGCACATTCGCCTTCTGTCCGGCGGTTGCACCCAATGGTTCATATTCCTTCTCCTGGATCACCCGGAGCAACTTGGCTTGCAACGCAGGGGAAATATCGCCGATTTCATCGAGAAAAAGCGTTCCGCCCTCTGCTCGTGCGAACCGGCCGGGTTTATCCGCCTTGGCATCGGAAAAGGCGCCTTTCATATATCCGAAGAGTTCGGATTCAAGAAGACTGTCCGGCAAAGCAGCACAATTGATGGCCACATACGCACCTTGGCAGCGACTCAGCTTATGAATCGCCTTGGCAAACAGCTCTTTACCTGAACCACTGGGCCCTTCGATCAACACCGTACTGTTGCTGATCGCCACATCCGGCAGGATATTCAATATCTGCTGAATCTCGTGATTCTTACTGATGATATCGGCAGAGTGGTTTCGAATCCGTCCTGAAAATCTCAGAGCCTTACGCAAGGTTTCGATCGCAGACAAGTCCCTGAACGTCTCCACGCCTCCCACGATTTTTCCCTGCTCATCGCGAAGCACGGACGTACTGATGCTGATGGGAATTGTTTTTCCATCGCTGTTCAGAATATTGACCGGCAGATTGATACGCGATTCTCCGCCTTCTATGGTGGCTTTCAATGCGCAGGAAGTCTGGCATATATTGGCCCGCAGAACATCAAAGCATTTCTGGCCGATGGCCAGTTTTCTTGGAACCCCTGTGATCTTTTCAGCCGCACGATTGAAATACGTGATATTGCTGTCACTGTCGATGGTAAATACCCCATCGGCAATAGAGTCAAGGATAATATCGAGCTGCCGGTTGACTATCAATTTTTTCACAGCGCCACTTCGCTCCAATACAAAAAAAGACTCGTTGAATCTTACACGCTTTCAACCGAGTGAAATAACACAATAGAACAAAAACATACCATGCAGGTAGAATATGAATTCAATTGACAATACGCTATCCTTCTGATAGCAAAATACCTGCAATGACTGAAAAAGAACACATCATCGAAGACGAAATCCCAGAAAATTATGCCACCGAAAAAGGAGCCTGGCCGCTTATGTTTGTAATGGGCTGTCTTTTGCTGTTGGGACTTGGCATACCCATCCTGCTGATTTATTACATAAAATCTCCACCCATCGATCAACTAATGCCGATAATGGGGATATCCTATTCCAAGTTGGTGTATATTTTCCTGGTGAGTACGGCAATTATTACTTACGCATCGGTTTTATTTCTCAGAGCCAGGCCCATTATCATCTTTCCGGTTTTTGTGATATTATTATATTGCTGCTTTCCATTCATTGTTGGGCTTCGCAACAACCTGCCAATCAAGGAAGCCATCATCGATACGCCGCTTTTATCACATCTGCCTTTTTTCATAAAGCCGGCCTATCTTTTTTTCGAATTTTTTGTTCCAACTGGAATTCTCATTTGTTTATTTTTGCAAATTAAAAATATTTTGTCGAAAAAATCAACTTCCTTTGCTTTTTTAAGCCTGGCGTGTTTTCTGGGAACCGCCGCCGTCTTAGGATCTTCAATATTGACTCAGGCAGGCATTCCTAATCTTGTTACAATCGCCAAATGGTCGAATCCCAATCTTTCCATCAAACAAAACCTGCAACAAGCCTATCCCATTCCAGATGAAAACCAGTTATTGTCTTCAACCGCAGAAATTGAGTCACCCGCCAATACGTTTCGAGTTCCGGGCATCGATAGGGAACCTGCCGGACAACCGGATACAGCAACACTTCGATCAGCCGTGGCTATTCCCAAAGAAGTTTCAACGATGCATGAAATCGATCAAAAATTTCAGCAGCTATCTGCAAAACTGGATCACCTTATCGATATCATGCGTCAGAAGCCGTCATCACAGCAAAATGGTCGAGATCAGTTGGCGCCGGCCAATGCAGCCGACCTATCCAAACACAACGAACCGCCTGCCGCTTCCCTGTCGGCGGCCAAATTGGTTGAAAATAAAACCGATGAGGAAACTCTCGAACAAAAACTGCAGCAGGTATCCACGCGATTGAACGGAATCGCCGATACAATTTCGCGTATCGAAACTTTGCTGCCCAAACAGACTTTAGATCAACAGAAATCGCCGGATTTCACTCCCCCGGCTCTTGCAGAACTCCAAACACAAAGTGTAACAGAGAACGCACCTCTTTCAACGACCAAGGATATCACTCAGGAACTATCGCTCATTTCAACAAAAGTCGATCAAATACTGGAAGCACTTTCCCATGATAAGAAACCACACAGGTCGCTTCCCAAAAAACAATGAATCCGGTGTTACTTTTTCTGTAAAGGAGTTGCAAGACTATGTCCGATAAGGAAGAATCTGAAGCAATCTCTGCCAGACTTCAGTTGTTACAGGACAACTTGGCCGAAGCCGTACGGCTGGCCGAAGTTTTTTACACAGGACAGGTAGAGGCTCAAAATGCGGCACAACAGGCACTAAAAGAAAAAACAGAACTCGAACAACGGATACAAACACTCCTGAATGAAAAATCAGTTGCTGCGGAAACAGCAGATGATGTTGATATCGCCCCATTGTTAGCGGAATGTGAAGCGTTACAAAAACGAATTCATGAGCTTGAGAACAATTTGGCTGAAGCCCAAAGCTTGTTGGAAACGAGGCTGAAGGAAATCAACGACTTTCAAGCCCGCATCGATCAGGCTCTGACTGAAAAGGCAGATGTTGAAAACCTGAGACGGGGCTTGCGGGATGAAAATGTTCGAGTACAAAACGAGATGGTTAAGCTTGAAACCCGTGTGGAAACGGAATGCAATGCACTGAAAGACAAAATTCAGGCGCTTGAAACAAATTTGCGTACTGCCGAAAGCCGGGCTGAAACAACCCAAAGAGAAAAGAGCGCTGCAGACGAAAAGATAGAGGCCATCACCGTAGAGAAAAAAACGCTTGAAAACAAATATGAAGATGCATTTACGGGTAAAATTGATGCGGAAAAAGAACTGCGTGCTGCGACCAAGATAAACGAGACCTTAACGATTCAACTGGAGGAGTGCAATAAACGGTTGCACAGTCCGATTTCTAAAGTTGCGATGGCTGTGGTGGTGTTGCTTGCCCTGGCCTTGCTTGGATATTCCATCTTTCTTTTCCAGAGCTATCCGAACCGGTTGGTAAACGTCGATAGACAACTCGAAACATTGGTTACCCGCTTTGAAGACAAGACCCAACTTTTTGATGTGATCAGCCAGGGCCAGAAACAAATGTCGGCAAAGCTCGACGAAATTTATCAGGAAGTGGAAATTATCGGCAAAAAGGCCGGCATTCAAATCGGAGCGCCAGGATCGGAAAAACATCCTTCGGATACGGGCTTCTCAGGATTGACAGATCGGATTGACAGGCTGGAAAAAGCATTAAGCGACCTGCCTACAGGTCGGATTGCCTGGCAGGAAGAGGTGGATGCATTACGCAAGAAAGTGGCCGATCTGGAAAAACAGCGCAAACAATTAGAGATAGAAAAGGCCAAATCATTTCTTCCGGAAGACCGACACTTTAAAATTCTTACCGAAGTCTATTTTGATTCGGGTGAAACCAGACTGTCGGAAAAAGCTGCTGAAAATATAAAAACAATCGCTGAAAAAATCAAAAAAAAACCGGATATCCCCATTCGTATTGAAGGCCATTCCGATGACAAGCCCTTGCGTTGGACTATTTTTGATAGATTCAGCAACAATATGGAATTATCCATAGACCGTGGCGCAACTGTAGCCAGCATTTTAATCAAAGCCGGCGTAGATGCCAGTCAGATCAGTATCATCGGCGTCGGCCCGGCCCGGCCTGTCTCATCGAATGATAGTTCTGAAGGTAGGGCAAAAAACCGTAGAGTGGAAATCAAAATGATGGATAGCCCCAATGATTTGGGTTAAATCAACTATTTAACTGATATGAATTACTCCATATGATATTACGAATTCTTTTGATCGTATTCCTGAGTTTGATCTGCCAGGATATTCCCCTTGCTTTTCCGGCAGCACCACTGGAAGAGCTGCAGAAAAATGTAAATCAGGCAACCGCCAATGTGATGCAGTCCGTTGTCAGCGTCAAGGCTCAAAAACAAAGCCAGACCGGTATATTGTACGAGAGTATCGGCTCAGGCTTCGTTGTTGACGAAAGAGGTTATGTTTTAACCAATCTACATGTGGTTGAAAATGCACAAAATATTACGATATCCCAATGGCGGATCGGTCCGAATGTTATCTCCGCAACACTGATGAATACCGATGAATCTTTGGATCTTGCCCTCCTAAAGATTGAAAGCAATGGTATATTCAAGCCTGCACCGCTTGACAATTCCGACCAATTGAAAATCGGCAACCTGGTGATATGCGTCGGAAGCCCTTTTGGTTTTAAACATAGCGTCACTTTCGGAATTATCAGTGATCTGCATCGAGAAATCGTGATACAAGGGTTGACATACCAGGATATGATCCAGACCGATGCTGTGATTAACGAAGGCAACAGCGGGGGGCCGATCGTCAATATATTCGGCAGGGTAATCGGTGTTGGAACTGCTATTTATGCGCCGGACGGCACCTATACCGGGATAGGCTTCGGCATTCCGATAAACCGGGCAAAACATTTTTTCTCGCAAACAACAGGGGCTGTTCTTGCTGCGGCTACGGCCCCGCTTCCCGCCGCCAATCCCAAAGAGCCGGTCGATATCAACACGAAAATTCCTGACGATCAAATACACAGGCAGTTTTCTGATTGCAGAGAATGCCATGTGATTTCGGCCAAAAGTGTTGTCACCGTTCAGGCAACCCTGCCCCATCTTCCACTGGAGGGATGCAGCGATTGTCACATTCTGACAAATGATAAGGTTGCAACAGCTCCGATTACCGTTGCGATGAACGTTCCAAAGCAGATTCCCAGTTTTTTGCAATTTGGATTTTTTGTCCGGTCAACCATCCTGATCCTGTTCGGTTTGGTCGTAGGAACTGTTGGCACAATGGTAGGCGTCGGTGGAGGTTTTATTCATGTACCATTTTTAATGCTTGTTTGTGGTTTTTCCGTTCAGGATGCGATCGGCACATCGATAGGGATTATTTTTTTCAATACAACCGCTGGCTCATTCATGTATTATCATCAAAAATGTATCGATCTCGATCTGGCAAAAAAACTCTCTTTGATCGTTATCCCCGGAGCTATTTTAGGGCCGCTGATTGTACAGCAATATAACAATTCCTGGTATCTTGTCGTATTTACCCTGTTGCTCTTCGTAATCTCCTGTTATTTGTTTTTTACCAACTCGCAGATAAATGTGCTTCCTGAGTTTCGATATAACCGGCGTGTGACGATAGAAGATATCGATGGAAATAAAATATCTTATTCAACCAATATCGGGCTGAGCTATATCGGCACATTTATTATCGGCTTTTTTTCAAACCTGATCGGTATCGGTGGCGGTATTATCCATGTTCCTTTTCTGATTCTGTTTTTAAGAATTCCGGTTCATATCGCGCTTGGCACTTCTCATTTCATTCTGTGTGTATCGTCTTTTGCGGGAATGATCATGTTCGGGATTTTGGGTAATATCCATTTCGACTATATGATGCCGATTGCTGTGGGGGCCATATTGGGAGCAAAAATCGGCGTGGAGCTTTCAAAATTGACCAGTCCTGTCGTTATCAGAAAAATGCTGGCGTTGATTCTATTTTTTATCACTTTCAGAATCTTTATTAAACAGATAACTACCATTATGACGATTCAATGAAAAGTGAACCGAGCAGTTTTTATTTTTTAAAAAAACCAGACCGGCCACCTGTTCAAATCAAAAAAACATCCAATACATCCGAGACCAAGCTGTCTGTGCCTTTGTCGCTGATTCAATACAACAATCCCTTCGATGAAATTGAATATCTTTCCACCTCGATACGAGCCAGAGGGCA
Source organism: uncultured Desulfobacteraceae bacterium (assembly GCA_903953895.1). Lineage (GTDB taxonomy): Bacteria > Desulfobacterota > Desulfobacteria > Desulfobacterales > Desulfatirhabdiaceae > RAAP-1. Next base: position 59,148 of record CAJBLH010000013.1, read on the forward strand.
TATTCCGATCGTCTGGTCCAAAGCCAGGGGCTTGATGGTCAATCACCTATCCAGAGCCTATCCGCTATTTGACGGTTTCAATGTTGCTGGTTTAAACGACCCTTTGGAAGTGATCAAATTTATAATCAGTAAACCCCAGGAGTGTATCTCCTATATTTTTGAAGACTTTCATCACTACATCGGTGAAAAAGATACCATCAACCCGGTGGTTGGTGAAATCCGTTCTCTGATCAAAGAATTATACCGCAATTTAACAGGTCGAAATGAAAGCGTTTTTTTGTTTGTACCCCGTTCATATGAACTGCCGCCCGAGCTGCAACCTTTTTTCGCCCAATCAATCCCAAAATCTCTAAAAAAAACCAAAGGATACCTGGATCGCTATGGCATGCTTTTAACAGATGCCGAATTTCTTTCGCACACAAAGCCCATGATCGGTGCGGATACTCTGATCGAGCGGCTGCTTCAGGTATTATCCCAGATGGAGACGAACAACCCCCTGCTGGTAGGCCCCCCCGGCGTGGGGAAAACCGCTGTGGTTGAAGGTCTTGCCAGAATGATCTACTCGGGAAAAGTACATCCCAGTCTTCATGGAAAGGCGTTGTATTCGCTTTCATTAAACAGTCTCATCGCCGGTACACGCTATCGCGGAGACCTTGAAGACCGGCTCGAATGCTTGATGGAGGAAGTACTTCATAAAAAAGATAAGGTCATCATTTTTATCGACGAGATTCATACTTTGATTGAAGCCGGCGCAACTGAAGGCGGCATGGGCCCCGCTGATATTTTAAAACCGGTGCTTGCCCGCGGAGAATTTCCCTGTATCGGCGCGACAACTCCAGCAGGAGCAGAATGCTTTGCCAAAGACCCAGCCTTGATGAGACGATTCAAAAAAATTATGGTTCATGAACCATCGGTCGATCAGTCACTTGCCATATTGAGGGGGATTATCACCTGTTTTGAAAATCACCACCGATTACAGGTCGATGATGATGCATTGGCTACAGCGGTGATGATGAGTAACAAGCATATCGTCGGTGAATATCTTCCGGGCAAGGCCATCTCGCTGGTTGACGGCGCTGCCGCCTTATGCAGCATGCAGGGCAAAAACAGGGTTACAAGCAAAGACATATTGGTTGAAATGGAACGGTTGTTGATGGCTTAGTTGAAAGCTATAGTCCTGAAAAATTTTGACATGCCTTGATCAATGCTTCTGCAGTCAAACTCAGTTATAAATCGCAAGTCCTTTTTTGAAGGTATTCCCGCTGAATTACATATATCAGTTCCGTCAGGGCCTTTTCTTCAACCTTATCCATATCGACAAAATGAATTGCACACGCATGGCTGCCCGCCTCCTTATTCTCTTCAAATCGGACAATTCTCGCCTTTCGAATGCTCACCCGCTGTTTGGAACGTTCCGATCGGAAGATCACTTCGATATCTGTCAAATTGTCTCCGGTGCATAAAGGCAATACCATATCCGCCAGATTCTGAAGACTGATCAAAGCTCCGAAAGATCCGCCCAGACTTAAATTGATCACTTGGTTTACTAAGGATACCCCACATTTTTTAAAAACCATCTGTGTGCCGGGCGGAGCGTTCACTCTAAAATTGCGCCGAAGCTGTTTACGTCTAATGAGATTCGGGAACAACGCCCAGATGTTGTTTTTATAAATTTGAGCGATATCGGCATTGAACATATATGACAATTTGTCTGATCCGGCAAATTCGCATTGAATCTGACGGGATGATCCAGCAATCAAATCGGTAAATCCTTTCGGGCATTCGATTATCAAATACGATGCATTCTCTTTGTTCCGAATATCCTCAACAATGGTCTGCTCTTCATACTCCGTTCCCAACAGCTTCATTCGAATCAGAGACTTACCGTTTTTCACCAGTTCAAGAAGTGCATAAATCTTTGTATTACTAGTGAATTCATCAAATTCCAGCTCCATCCCGTCGCATCCTTCGGTTTTTTATTTTCTCTTGTGAACCCATTGGATATTTGGAAAAAACAGGACGATCACTCTACTGCTTTCGGCAATGCATCATCACTGAACCGCTTATCCGTCATCCGATATTTTTCGATCTTTCTGTAAACCGTAGCCGTATTGATCCCAAGAATCATTGCGGTTTTTTTTCGGTTTCCTCCGGTTTCCTGAAGCGCCCGAAGAATGTGCTGCTTTTCCAGGTCTTCAAGCGTCATCAGACCGTTACCTTTATTTGATAAAAAACGGTCGGGTTCCAGACTACGAATCGATGAAAGTGTCAGTACCCGAGAACTTTCCAACAAAACAGCCGATGCCATCATGTTTTCCAGCTCCCGGATATTCCCGGGGAAAGAATACCCCATAAGACATTGTTGCAGTTCCGGGGAAATAGATTCAATGGGGTTGGCTTTACTGTTTCCATATTTTTGAACGAAATATCGGGCCAAAGGAAGGATATCTTTTTTTCGTTCTCTGAGTGGTGGCATCTTGATGGTGTACATGCTCAACCGATAAAACAAATCCGCTCTGAAACGCTCCTGCTTGACCTCATTTAGAATATCCCGGTTTGTTGCCGCCAGAATTCGAACATCGATACTCTTGCTGCTGGTACTGCCCAATCGGTAAAATTCTTTTTCCTGTATGACTCTGAGCAGCTTACCCTGGAGTGACGGAGCCAGTTCAGTAATTTCATCCAGAAATAGCGTTCCGCCATGAGCCGCTTCAAAAAAACCTTTTTTATCGCTGATGGCATGGGTATAGGCACCTTTGGTATGTCCGAAAAACTCATCTTCAAAAAGTGTCTGTGTAAAAGCGGCCATATTGACGGCAAGAAAGGGTTCGGAAGCTCGGCTGCTCAATTTGTGAATCATACGGGCCATCATTTCCTTACCCGTACCCGATTCACCTGTAATGACCACGCTGTAATCTGTGGGTGCAACCGCCTCGATCTGATAAAAAACCAGCGCCATTAAATCGTCTTCTGCAACGATTTCATCGAAAGCATGGGGATTGAGTAGATTTGAAAAAGACTGCTTTCCAGCAAAACGTGCTACTTCTTTTCTAAGATGGTACCGTTTCAGCGCCCGTTGAAGTATCTCTACCAGTTTTTCACCATTGACCGGTTTAACCAGATAATCATATGCTCCCAGCCTTATGGCTTGAATTGCCGTAGAAACCTCATCATTTGCGGTAACTATCAAACAAACAGTTTCCGGGAATTCTTTTTTTATGTTCTCCAGAATTTGCAGGCCACTGACATGCGGCAAGAGCAAATCCAGAAGAATTATTTGGTAAGGGTTTTTGCGAACTCTGTCCATCACCAGCCTGCTGTCGGAAATGGTGTCCGGCTCCGGCAGATCCGCGCTGAGCAACGTGGCCTTGATACTCAACAAAAGTCCGGGATCATCATCTACAACCAGAATGGGAGACTTTTCATAAACGGATTCCATCATACCTCATTTTACAACAATCAGCCGAGAACAGGGATGAGCCTGCCTTCTATCTTTATAGATTCTGGACGGTCAAACGGCGTTTTCCGCTAACTCTCTTCTGCCAGCGGGAGAGATTGAAAGTTTCTAAAAGCACAGATTGTGACCGTTTAACGTATACTACATCAGAATTTTGTCAACCCTAATTACAAAGTCTTTCAGATTAAACGGTTTATAGAGAATATCGATGAATCCGAACTCAGAGATATCACCCAAGAGCGGATGGCCTTCATGCCCGGTTATCATCATGATTTTCATATCCGAGAGGACAGGATCTTTTTTGATCACTCTGCAGACCTCGACACCATTCATTTCAGGCATAAACAAATCCATGACCAAGAGATCCGGCCGGTGAGAACCCAGACGGATACACGCTTCAATGCCATTGGAAGCTTCTTCGACGATGTAAGAACGTCGTTGTATCAGAACTTCCCTCAGCATTTCACGGATCGATGCATCGTCATCCACGACCAGAATGCGCAAAGGCTTACGCTTGAGTACCGTTGGTAAATGTACATGAAACGTGGCGCCTTCACCCGGGATGCTCTCGAATGTGATAGTCCCACCATGCGACTTGATGAGATTATAAGATACAGAAAGTCCGAGTCCGGTTCCCCCTTTTTCCTGTTTATCGGTGATAAAGGGATTAAAGAGTTTTCCGACAATGGCGGGATTCACTCCTTTTCCATTGTCCGATACCGATATTCGGATATCGCCATCCTGGGACAGAAGACGTGTAGATATCCGAATTTTTCCGCACTCATGCGCAATGGACTCCGCAGCATTGATGATCAAATTCAGAATCACCTGTTCAATATTCTGAAGGTTTCCCGTTACGGTGGGAAGATGGTCTTCCATATCCAGATCGACTTCGACATTCAGTTTTCTCAGGGTGGATTGGGAAAGCCGTATGGCATTTTCGATGGCATCATTGATCTGCATCGGAATTTTCTCGGATTGGCCTGAAAATCTTGAAAAACTCTTCAGGTCGGTCACGATTGCCGCCACGCGTTTTGCAGCCATATCCATATCGGAAATGAGCTGCATCAGATGATGGTTGATAAAATCTAACCGCAGGCCTCCATACTTTCTCTGAGGATGCTGTATCGCCTGACCATTGAGAACGGGAATGATATCCTGCCAGATTTTTTCCAGAAGGGGTATATTGTAGATGATCAAATTGATTGGATTATTGATTTCATGCGCCACACCGGCTATCAGAGCTCCGAGCGCCTCCATTTTCTGCGCCTGGTGCAATTGATTCAAGAGTTGACTGCGATCGGTAATATCTTGAATCGTCTCCATTGCCCCGACGACCTTACCTGCAGAATCGCGAATCGCCACAGCTACAAAATAGATATTTCGCTTCTCTCCCTGAATGTCCAGTTCATCAGAGGCCTCATAGGCCCCAGGAATGTTTGCACATCTGGAAAAGCTATTGTTATCATACCAATTTCGCATGACACTTTCGTCCGCATCCAAAACCAGGTCAACCAGAAGGGGACGATATTGCCCTCTGTAAAAAATCCTGGAATCTACGGGCTGGTTCAATACCGTTTCTTTCAGAACTCCGGTCAGAATTTCACAGGCCCGGTTCCAAATCACCACACGATGGTCCGTATCGATGATAAATATTGGAATGGGGTTCCCATCCACCATGGATGAAAGAAATTCGCCTTCGAAAATATGGCAAGTATCCGGCGCCTGTAGTTCTGAAACTACAGATGGATTCATGAATTCCTGGGGTTGACTAACCATGTGTCTCCTCATGATCGCATCAATTATCATTTTCTGATTCTATAATATACTGTTTTTCAAATCAACCTCATTCAGATTTGAGCTACTGAAAGAATAATACTTTATTTTATCAACCCTAAATCCAAAACTCACTGACGAATGTTATAAATTGAAATAAAGGAACCCAAATCAAGAATTTCAGCCAGTTGTATTGCGCATAGGGTTCATTTGGAAATTCCCTCAAGTTTTTCTTCAGGCTGCCGATAAAAAGTACCATACAGGTTGCATGATTCCAAGGCAATTCACAACACGGCAACATTTATTATTTAATGGTTTTTTGATCTTTATCCTGAAGCATGATAAATACTGTTTTGTTAGGTAACGATGGATACGATTTCTCTCGGGCTGATCATAAGCAACCCGGTGGATTGGTCATGATATCACAACAAACCGTTTGACATTCAGTCGATCTTGATGCAGTTACGGAGATATTCTGGATGATAATTGACGGTGTCATTGTGTTGAGACAAAGTCCTATTCATATACCACTGAACATATCCTAAAAATGAAAAATCGAGTTGGGAGAATCATGCATGGAATTAGATGTTGCAAAATCACTAGATGGTATCATATCAACCCTTACCAGTCGGGATGGCAAGTACCTGACTTTTACACTGGCAAACGAAGACTACGGCATCGGCATCCTTAAAATCAAGGAAATCATTGGTATGATGCCAATCACTTCAGTTCCCCAGACGCCTTCCTTTGTCAAAGGAGTGATCAATTTGCGAGGAAAGGTTATACCGGTTGTGGATTTACGTTTGAAATTCGGAATAGCAGCAATCGATTATACGGAACGAACCTGTATTATTGTGGTGGAGATTACCGGCCAATCCGGAGCTGTCAAAATCGGTATTGTCGTCGATGCCGTTTCCGAAGTCCTCAACATAAAAGCTGAAGACATTGAAAATACACCAGCCTTCGGAACCCGTGTCAATACCGATTATATTCTGGGAATGGCAAAAATTGGCAGCAGCGTCAAGATTCTTCTCGACATTGATAAGGTATTGACTACACAGGATTTGGTTAGTCTTGGCGATTCATAACATCTTTCACAGCACATAATATAGCTTTTAAGATAAACGGCCATGGCATTGACAATAATGCCGCTCACATAGATGAAAATCAAGCGTTTTTTCATTCGTGGTTCAAAAAGTATTTTCATGGTAGTGTTTTTGGGAAGGCAGCAGTGAGGAAATAGTACTTTTCGCGTTCATCCCCGACCGATAACGCACCCAAAAGCCTTATCGCTATAGCATAGAATAAAATTGTAACAACCATACATGCAGATAGCCACCTTCCTCTTTGCAGGGAGGATGTAAGTAAAAAGCGCATATTTTAGCAGGTTAACGTAAAGCAACCTGCATGTATGGTTTTCAAAAAGACATGGAGGTCTTGATGAAAACCAATATTAATCCAGTATTTTTTTTGTACCAGAGCCTTCACAGAAAGCCCGATACAATTTCCGAGTCATTCTCTGGCAATAAATCGCAATATGCCAGAAAAATGACGATGATTTGTCGCCAACTGATCTACGAGTCAACTGCGGATGATGTTTTCTGGGTTCTTCCCTCAAAGCTTCAGCGTGAAAAACCACTCGAAAAATTGCTTTGATCCAATGCAGTTTGGTAAGAACAAGCTGGGGAATTTATTCGAGATGGTAATCAGAGCGCTCAAAAAGAGGTTGTTTGTCCTTGCTGACAAACATCTGGCAGGGTTTCCCGGATGAATTTCGTTCCACGACTCTGCCGGGAATTTCCCGACTTTTGAATCCGAACGCGTTACATCCGTGGGGTTGATTTTTATCCCAGGTAATGTGGTAATGTTTGCAATGTTGACAAATTGGAGCTGTCATCAATTTCTGTCATCCTCATAAGGATACCAGTCTGATTTTCGAAGTTTTTCAACTTTCAGCACGGCAATCTCATTGGTATGCGTGGAGTAGACAATCTTTCGGCCCTTACTGCCGCCCGTGTCCTCGGATGTTACGACTATTTTTTCTCTGGATAGTATTTTTCGGGCAATTCTGATGTTTTCCTGTCCCATATTCTGATGCGACAGCTCCGGATTGTGGGCTCCGCCGACAATCTGCGCCTCAAGATTCTTGATTTTGGAACCGTCTTCCAACATCATGCGAATCAATGTCCATACCGCCACATTGCCATAGCGGGTCGTTGTTTTTCCTTTTTCGCGAATCAACGGCAATTGGAAACTGTTCATTCCGCCTACCTTGCGCTTTCGGTCAAACAAACAAATCGACACCCCTGACCCCAAGACCGCAGAAATAACCGTCGGCCCTGAAGGCATGACCACAAAGCCGGGTTCCAGAAAATAATTTGCCGGTGCTAACGCTTGTGAAGCATCATACATGGTCATTTTCGCGAATCGACGACGATTCCCATATTGTTCAACATCTGCCAGGCTTTATCCCGGTCAGATTCATTTTGGGAACTTGATCCGGAGACAATGATGGCCTGAATCACATCATCGCCGATACCCGCCTGTTTCAGTTTGATGATATCGTCAACCGAAGTCAGATTTAGCGGCTTGACATCCTGTCCATAGACCACGGACGATCGGTCTTTCAGGAATGAACCCTCGGAAATCAGAACCTGCATCGTCTTGTCCGATAGCCTTGCCTTGGTCTTGAGATCGATCAGTTCATCAACGGTAAAAGCGCATGTTTCAACAACTTTTTCCTTGATAATCAACTGAATTGTATCCCCGCTCAAACCCGCCCTGTTGAGTCGATTGATGTCTTCGCCGCTGATTCCCCAAACGGAATCGGTAAATATCAGAACCATCCCGAAGACAATCCACAATATTTTGTTCATCAGACTACCTCAGATAATCCAGAAGGCTGGGTTGAATAATTTTGGAAGCCGAAGCCAAGGATGCCTGATATGCAGATTGCTGCGCTGTCAAATCCGTGACAGCCTGCGTCAAATCCAGGTCTTCGGTATCCGATAGCATCTGCGATATGTTGAGTTTATATGTTTCCCAATGGGCTTCTGTTGAATCCAACCGATTCAACCGTGCCCCGACATTCGACCGTTCATTGGTGATCTGGGTCTGTACTTGATCCAGTGAATCCAGATAGCCGGAAATGGCAGTCTCATTATTGCTCTCCAAATCGGTAATGAGATCCGTCAAAACCACTACAGGGTCCTTCTTTATTGTAGAAAGCGGATCGAGCGGATCGACACTACTAAACGCATTCTCCCCACTGACAGCGACATCCATCGAAACTCCGTCAGCGATCATCACGGAAAACTCCCCACCATCTCCCTGAAATTCGGATGAAGTTGATAGATTATAGGGCTGATCAACAGTGTTCCGACCTCCAAACAGATAACGATCTCCCTGCTTCGTATTGGCCAATTGAATCAATTGATCCCGAATCTGCCGGACTTCCTGGGCTGCAGCATTACGGCTTTCTGCACTGGCAGTTCCAGTAGCCTGAGCGACAGTCAGTTCTCTGGCTCGGTTCAGTACCTCATTGATGTCCGCCAACGCAGATTCCCCAGCCTCCAGGCCGGATCGCGCATTCGATATATTTCTGACATATTGATCCATCGAATCCAGCATTTTATGATAACCCAGCGATTTTGAGATACCCACCGGATCATCCGATGCACGCATGATCCGTTTTCCGGAAGAAATATGGCTTTGGGTATTAAGAAGCTTTTCAACATTTCTCGACAAATTGCTATTGACCTGATTGGCCATCATTTTTTGGGTAATTCTCATGAGATACCCTCCTCACCTGATAACTTTGATCTTTCCCTTCAAGTTATTTCCCTCTTCCTGTGGTTTATCCTTGAATTGATAAAACATCAGGATGCTGATTCTACGATTTCTCGGGTCATAGAGATTGGTCTTAACGAGCGGTTCGGTAGCAGCATATCCGGTTACCCGCATCAGCATCTCCGTCGGCAAACCGGCCCGCTCCAGCTCTTTTCGGGCGATAGAAGCCCTTTCTGTGGAAAGCTCCCAATTGCTGTATTTTTGCGGAGCCGCATAGACCAGCGCATCTGTATGCCCTTCGATGGCAATCTTACGATTGCTGGCGATAATGGCCGGAGCAATCGTTTTCAGAATCCGCTTGCCGTTTGCCGATATTTCAGCACTGCCCAGCGAAAACATGGTCCCGGTTTCCTTATCCAGAATCTCAACCCGAACAGCCCCCTCAAACGTATCGATAATAATCTGGTCTTTGAAATCGGCAAGTTTAACCTCTATTTCTTTTTTCAGTTTCTCGCTCAACATCTCAGCACTTTTCTGCGCTATTTCTTCCTCATTCCCTCCATCGATTTGGAGCGATAGCTCAGGTTTTCCGACCGCCTGATCATCCATCAAATTGACTTTAGGGTTAACCTTGGTTTCAACAAACGACAACCCGCTTTTATCAAACACATTAAAGTGCTTGAAATAATAGGAAACGCCCGCCCGTTTCTCGGGAGAAACCATTGCAAGCAGCCACATCAGCAAAAAGAAAGCCATCATGGCCGTCACAAGATCAGCATAAGCCACCTTCCAGGCGCCGCCGTGACCACCGCCGTGCCCTTTCTTCCTAACCTTCTTGATGATTACTGGTTGCCCTTCCAATTTTTGATTTCCTCATTGAGTTCTTCAAATCCCGGCCGATCCGCAAGCGGAATAGCTCTTCTGGCAGACTCCACCGCTGATTGGGGAGCAGCACCGCTGGCCATGGCCAGAATCGCTGTTTTAATGACGTTTAAATAGGCTTCATGTTCCTTGGCCTTATTTTCAAGATTGGTTGCCACGGGTCCAACAAATCCATAGCTGAGCAGAACTCCCAGAAAAGTTCCCACCAGGGCTGCCCCGATACTGTGCCCGAGAACTTCCGGCGGTTCGCTGATTTTTCCCATGGTCAGAACCACGCCCAGAACACAGGCAACAATACCCAGTGCCGGCAAAGCGTCCGAAACTTTTGTCAGTGCCGCAGCGGGAATTATCGCATCGTGTTCCTGGGCCGCTATATCGATTTCCATTAAATTTTCCAGTTCATGCGGGGTCATGTTGGAAGAAATTATCGTTCGGAAATTATCGCAGATAAAATTCACTGTCGATGCGCTGGATGCAACAGTGTGATATTTTTTGAAGACTTCACTCTCTTCCGGGTGATCAATATCCGATTCGATGGCCAGAAATCCTTCTCGTTTGACTTTGAAAAAAATTTCATTCAACAGCAGCAGTAGTTCAACATAGGCTTTTTTGTCAAGTTCATGGCCGCCGAATATCCCGGTGAGTGCTTTTATGGTCAAAGAAATCGTTTTTTTGGAAGAACCGGTCACAAACGTACCCACAGCCGCTCCGCCGATAATGACCAGTTCCGCAGGCTGAAACAGAACGCCGAATTGACCATGTTCCATCACATATCCGCCTGCGATAGATACTATTACAACAACAATCCCGATAGCAACATACATAGGTCAATACATCCTGTTTCTGTGAAGGGGCCAGGAATCACTCCCAACCTGTCTTCATGCCACATTTTCAATACAACGTCATGGAGAGTTATGAAATTGAATAGCCTGACATGATTCAGACAAAAAAATCATGAGACATAGCTTTTAAGATAATGATTTTGGGAAGGCAGCAGGGCGGGGATAGGCCTTTTTCGGCCATCCCTGACCGATAACACACCCAGAATCTTATCTGGAAATCTATAGGTTATAAGTTAGATGTTTTTGATCGCTGTCTGAGTTTTCGGACAATTTCTCGTTGACGATTCATCAAATAATATCCCATAATTTGTTTTACGTCATCCGCCATTTCTGAAAATTGAATCCATATTTCATGCTGTTCCGATGTAACGATTCCGACATGTAATACCCTGCCATACAGAATGATCCAAACCGGCGTATTTACAGGCAGCAGCATTTTAATTTCAACAAAATCACCGGTTACAAAATCATTAGAAGTCAAAACTCGCATATCTTCTTCGCTGATGGACACCTGTCGGTTTTGGGCCTGGTTGAATCCATCGCTGTTCTGAATCAGCTTTTCCAGGATCGAATTCAGTTTTGCGTCAATGGAAATCAGTTTTTTCCAGAGCTTGGGGCTGATCGTTTCATCCGGCAGATCTTCTTCGAGTACGGAAAGCCCGATGCCGGAATAGAATCCGGAATAAATCATGGCTTTGGTACAGGAAGCATCCTCAATTTTTTTTAAAGCAATCAAGAGAACATCTTCGACACGATATGAGGACTGCCGCCCATCCGTCTGAACATCCATAATATTTCGCATTTATTTGACAAACAACCGTTTTCTACAGCCCGGCTACAGGGTTAAAGCAAAACCTGATTCGCCGGTTTTCACTTTCTTTACACCAAGCCGATGACTGTGTCCATCATCTGCCTGACGGTATCGATCAATTTTGCTGCAGCCGAATACCCCTGTTGATATTTAACTAAATTTACCATTTCTTCATCGAGGGAAACCCCGGAAATAGACTCCCGGTAATTCTCCATCTGATCAACCGTTAACGTATGGTGTTCCAGATTTGACGAAGCATTCAAAACATCGCTGCCGACTCTGGAAACCAGGGAATTATAATATGTATCAAAAGTCGCAGAACCGCTATCCATCGTCAAGTTATTCTGAAGCCCGGCAATAGCAAGGGCCTGAGAGTTGTCCCCCCGTATCAATTCCGGTGAAACAGATCCTGATGCGGCTGCAATTAGATTGACATTGTCAACAATATCCGGATTCACGGCAATTGTTGACGCCGACTCCCCGATAAAAAAATCGTTTCCGATGGAGCCGTCCAGACCTTGGCCTGCAGCATGAACCGCATTGACTCGATCAATAATTTGCCCAGCCAAAAAATCAAGCTGATCTTTATATTCCGGAACTAAGGTATCCCGAACATTCATCCATCCTCTTATATTTCCATCGGTAATAGATATCACTTCAGCCGTATCCGCCCACGCGACATCAAGATATCCGGAAGTCGTATTCTCGACAGTGGTCAGTTGCCTTGCCGGCGAATTACCAACCAATTCATTACCAACTCCACCATCTCCCAAAGTAATTGTAACCCGGCCATCTGAATCTTCTGCAGTTGATAAATTTATTTTTTCAGATAGCTGATTGATCAACACATCCCGCTGATCTCTAAAATCGTTGGCCGAAGCACCGTTTATTTCCAGCTTTACAATTTTATCATTCAGATCCGAAATCTGAGAAGCCAGGTTGTTGATTTCATCTGTTGTAGCGATTATACGATCATCCATATCAGCTTGTACCTGATCCAGATATTGGTATTTTTCCTGAAAATTGGATGCCATGTCTTCGCTTGCAGTCACAAGCGATTTTCGTTCCGCATAGCCGGATGGATTCAAGGTCAGATCTTGCCATGAATTCCAGAACTGACTCATGTGCTGGCTCAAACCGTCTTCGGAAGATTCGTCAAAAATGATCTCTACCTGCTGCATTGACTGATTCTCGGCTTGCCATCTGCCTTTTTGCTGAATCTCTCCCTGGATATTTACATTCAAAAACTGGTCATAGATGCGTACAACCCCTTGATCTATCACCCCGGCCCCCATGGGGCCGTCTGAAGTGACAATCACCTTGCTCTCCAGATTGACGCGCTGCCTGGAATAACCCGTAGTGTTCACATTAGCAATATTTTGTCCAGTCACGGATATCGCCAACTGCTGGGTCATCAGGGCGTCTCTTGCGATATACAAAGATGAGTTCAACCCTATCATGGCAAAAACCCCTTTCAATTTATTCGGTTAGCAACACATCGCGTTCTGCCGGCAATCATGTCAGGCGGCTTCTTTTTGCAGCGCCAGAATAATGGAACGGGAGACTTCTGCAAGCCCGACGATTTTATCTGCTGCCCCCATTTTAATGGCTTCTTTGGGCATTCCAAAAACCACACAGCTTTCTTCATTCTGTGCGATGGTATAAGCCCCGCTCTGCTTCATCGCCAGCAGACCTTTAGCTCCGTCTGCACCCATGCCCGTCAAAATTACCCCGACTGCATTTTTACCGGCACTGGCTGCAACGGACTGAAAGAGTACGTCCACACTGGGCCGCTGATAGTGAACCATGGGGCCATCCTTGATTTTAACCAGATAACTGCCTCCGCTTCTGTAAAGAAGCATATGATGGTTCCCAGGGGCAATCAATGCAACACCTGGAACAACGGGATCATTGTCTCTAGCCTCGCGAACTTCCAACTGACACAGATCATTCAATCGTTTTGCAAATGATGATGTGAAATTTTCAGGCATGTGCTGAACGATGACCGTCCCCGGAGAGGAAACCGGCATGCCGCTCAGGACAACTTCAATAGCCTTTGTTCCCCCGGTTGAAGCCCCGATGGCAATAACCTTCTGTGTTGTGTGTGTGAGAAGCACGCCTGATGTAGGGGGAATCGATGCCTCTGTTTTTTCAGGAATCCGCTGAATCCGAGCCCCAGCCGCAGCGCGAATCGCACGTACCAGAGGCTGAGAGATGTTCTGCGTCGAATAAGCCGTTCCCGGTTTTCCCAGTACCTCAACTGCGCCCAGCTCCAGAGCTTTCAACGCCATTTCACTGTTTCTGGGTGTCAGAGAACTCAGTACGACAACAGGCAACGGATAATGTTTCATCAATTTCGTCAGGAAAGACAGCCCATCCATTCGTGGCATTTCCAGATCCAGCGTAACCACATCCGGCTGAAGCTTGACAATTTTGTCCCGGGCTACATACGGATCTACAGCCGTACCAACGATCTCGATATCTTTATATCTGGACAGCTCTTCGGTTAATATTTTACGGACAACCGCAGAATCATCGACAATAAGTACTTTAATCATTTTGCTGTGCCTGTTCGATCTGAACTATATGACATGCGAAAATCATGCCTTATCTTCAGATATCTTCTCTGAAAAAATAAATATCGCAAGGTTCTTCATCTGCGCTCATTTTTTCCAGAGCAGAAGGGGTGCTCCCTGTCAAAACAATTACAGATTGCGACGGGCTCAGAATCCTCGGGGCATCGAGGTGAAACACCGCTTCGGCGCCGCCTATTACCGGAAGCCAGTTACCACAGATAATATTTGCGGCTTCTTTTAAAGCATCATGCAAATGACTCTGTTCAACATCTTCGTTGTCGATTCCCAGCATGTTTGCAGCCAGCTCTTTTAAAGCATGTTCAGTCATCACCACCGCCAACCGGCCGGAAAAAATGCCGGTAAACGATACTTCAGCCGTAACAGCATTCTGGAACGGAATCGGCTCTCTGAAAGAATCGGACATAAAAAACATAAAAGCCAGCTTTTCCAGAGATTCGCTGACGATTTTGCTTAATACCATTTTATGTGTATTACCCATGACTTACTCCTGAACGGAGGCTCTGATTGACAGCATCACGAACGATTTCAGGCGTGAATGGTTTGCGAATGAATATGGCGCCCATTTTTATCAGCCCATCAATCCGGGTCTTGGAGCCTTCTGTGGATATGATGACAACGGGAATATCCCGCATTTCAGGATTTGCCTTCATGCGGATCATCATATCTTCCCCATTCATTACAGGCATGTTGATATCCAGAATCACCAGATCCATCCACCGCATATTGAGAATTTCCAATCCCTCTACACCATTTGAGGCCTCGTATATATCGCCAAGAGAAAGCCCGCTCATTCGGAGCGTTTTCAGAATCATTGTCCGCATGACGCTGCTGTCATCCACAATAAGGATGTTTATCCCCATAACTCAATTCCCCTTGGTTTTTCATTTGCCCTTAACATTTGAATACGGCCGATACCTCTGCATCAGGAATCGGCCTGAAGGGATGCGGCCAGATCATTCGCCCACTGCAGTGTCTGACTCACTACCTTTTCAAGATGCTGCTCATTCATACCGATCCGCTCGCAGGCCGCTGGTGACGGACGATATTGGAGTCCTTCCCTGCCAATGCCGAGTCCCGACATCAAGCACAATACATCCGCCACATGAACAACGTCGATCATATGGTTGGATTTAGGAGCGGCATCCGGATCATGATGCCATCGCACTGCGCTGATCATTCCCGGCGGAAATAACCATCGCTTCAGAATATTGGCGCCGATTTCAGCATGATCTATACCGAACATACTGCGCTCAACCTGTTCAAACGGCATATCCTGCATATCTTCTCCATCTATCACTGCGATATCTTCTTTTACATATCGCCCCAGCACCATTTTCCCGACATCATGCAGTAGCGCTGCCGTAAATACCTCATCAGAAACGGGCAATTTCAGCTCTTTCACCAGAATTTCCGAAGCTACGGATACGGCTACCGAGTGACGCCACAGTTCTCCGGCCGACAAATCATAGCCTTGGACGGGCTTATCGACAATAGCGCTGACGCAGGATGCCAGAACAATCTGAGTCAGTTTTTTCCAGCCGATCATCAGAACCGCCTGCCGGACCGAACCAATCTTGGTGGGAAGACCAAAATAAGCGGAGTTGGTCAGCTTGAGGATATTGGCTGTCAAGCCGGGCTCATACCGCAATATCTGCTCGATCTGCGCATTGGTAGTGTTTTCATCTTTCAGCAGGGTCAAAAGCTTCAGCGCTGCAGCAGGCATACTGGGAAAAGACTTGACATCTTCCAAGATTAATTTCAGTTCGTTTTGGTTCACAGCTCTTTTTTAACTCCTTTACTGCTGATGGTCACTTGGCCCGTTGACAGGTCAAAATAAACCGTCCGACTGGCGACTCCTCCCACATCTTCAGCTTCGATCATAATATTATTTTTCCAGAGCAGTTTTTTCAGGATGGTATAGTTGCGCTCGCCAATTTTAAACATTTCACTGTTGCCCAATGGCTGGCCACATCCGGCAACTTTAATCACCATACGGCTTTTTTGACCACCCAGTTCATACAATTGCCGAAAAAGTTCCGGAACTCCCGTATCAACGAACATGAAAGGATTTTCTGAGGCTTTTTGCAGGTTGATTTTTGAAAGCGGCAGCATGGCATGCAGAAGTCCTCCGACCTGAGCTGCCGGATCATACACCATCAGCCCTAGACAGCTTCCAAGTGCATGGGTTACGATCATATCATCCCTGCATCCTGTTTTCATATCCCCAACGGCTACAACATGATTCATCTTTACCTGTCCGTGTTTTCCAGTTTGATCCGTTTATGGTAAATACAACCGCTGGAAAGAATTAAGAATTCCACCAAGCGTTATTTGATTTTTTTTATTTCCGATAAGTGGCCGGCCGAACATATTTGAATTTGTGCGTAATGGCTGACAGCCCCTCGGAATGCCCCACTAAGAGATAACCACCCGGTTCAAGGAATTCCCAGAAACGATTGACCAGTTGCTGCTGGGTGGGACGGTCAAAATATATCATCACATTACGGCAGAAAATAACATGAAAAGGCCCCTTCATCGGCCACGAGCCCATCAGGTTCAGATGGGCCATACGAACCATTGACCGAACATTATCGGCAACCTGATAGGCGCATGCAGCATGACGCGATCTGACAAAATATTTTTGCAGATACGACGATGGCAGATCCTTCAGGCTGTCGTCAGGATATAAGGCTTTTGAACCTTTTTCAAGCATTCTTCTGGAAATATCGGTAGCCAGAATCAGCACGTCTCTGCGATCAACATCCGTCAAATATTCTCTCAACAGCATCGCCAGAGAATATGGCTCTTCACCCGACGAGCAAGCCGCACTCCAGAACCGTATCCGTCTGCCATTGAGCTGGGGCAGCACCATTTCCCGCATAAACTTGAAATGTTCGATTTCTCTGAAAAAACTCGTCTTGTTTGTGGTCATGGCATCGATCATCTGGTTCAGCTCATGGTCTCCGGCCTTGCTATCGATGAGCTCCAGATAAGATTCAACGGAGTCGATACCGATGGCGCGAAACCGCTTCATCAGTCTGGCCTTGACCAGCGCCTCTTTGCCATCCTTTAGATTGATGCCGCAATGGCGATAAACCAGATCGGATATTTTTCGAAATTGTTTATCGCTCAATTCATGGGTAGCCTGCATCAGTTACAGACCTTATCAGATCTGTCTTCCTTTTTATCAGCCATATCGGCTGATGTCAGCTTCATCAATCCGGGAATATCAACAATCAGGCCGACCCTTCCGTTAGGCATGATAGCCCCGCCGGATATTCCGGGAATCTTCTGCATGGTTTCTCCAAGGGTTTTGATGACCACCTGCTGCCTGCCGACCAACTCGTCAATAATGATCCCTGCCTGATTTCCATCGTCTTCGATGACGACAACCAGCTCTGGGTTGTCTTCTCGGCAGTCGTCAATTTCATAAAGACACGTCAGTCGATACAGAGGAATCAATTTCCCCTGAAGGCTAAGCACGCTGCTTTTATTGAAAACCGTTGAAATGTCTTTTGGATCCGGCTTGATGGATCGAACAATTGAAACTGTAGGAATGACATAGGTTTCCTGACCTGCCCGCAAAACCATTCCATCGATGATCGCAAGCGTCAGGGGAAGACTCATTCGGAAAACAGAACCCTTGCCTGGCTCGGACTGGATTTCAACCTGACCACGAAGGGATTCAATGTTTTTTTTCACCACATCCATACCAACCCCCCGGCCTGACACATCTGTAACCACTTCAGCCGTTGAAAATCCGGGCTCCAGAACCAGGTTGTAAACATCTCGGTCGCACAGAGTAGTACAGTCTGTGATCATTCCCTTTTCCAGAGCTTTGGCCAGTATGGCATTTCTGTCCAATCCCTTGCCATCGTCGATAATTTGAACCACCACACTCCCTGCTGAATGGAAGGCAGACAGTTTCACCATCCCGTTGGGTGATTTGCCACTTTTCTTTCGCACTTCCGGGGATTCGATTCCATGGTCCACTGCATTTCTTACCATATGAACCAAGGGATCATTGATCACATCCACAAGATTTCTGTCTATTTCGGTATCTTCCCCCTCTGTTACAAAAGTGACATTTTTTCCCACCTTACGGGCAACATCCCGAACCAATCGCGCCATTTTCTGAAAAGTCGCCTTCAACGGAACCATTCTCATCGACATCGACAGATCCTGAAGACCGCGAACGATCTTACTGGTATGGTTCACTTTTTTCAGAAGTTCATAATTGGCGGCATGAATGACCACACTGTCCTGAGCCACCATGGAATGGGCGATAACCATTTCGCCGACCATATCAATCAATCGGTCCAGACGATCCGTACTGACCCGGACCGATGTTTCGACAATTTGCCTGGAACCCTTCATGCGTTCCTGGGTGCGAAGGGCATGCGCCACATCATTTACCGATGCAGTACCGGTTTTGATTGCCGCCAACCCGAGCAGTTCATTGGAATGCTCCTTAGCCAACAACTCTATCGACAGTCGATCAGTCTTGCCCTCGGCAATCAGAATATCTCCGAGTCGGGGAGAAGCAACATCATCTCTTTCCTCGGACACCCCCAGCGCCTCTGGGTTCATCAAAGCTGCCATGAGACCATCATAACCATCGGGTTTGAGCAAAGGAGATCCCCCAATCGCCTTTTCAACCGAAATCATCAGGGTTTTGAGCATGTCGAGAGACCGCAGGGCAAGATCGGCATAACCACCCTGATATCGGATTTCTCTATCTCGTACCCGGCTCAGCAACGATTCTGCATGATGCCCCATCTCTGAAAGGAGCGATAAGTCCAGAAATGCAGAAGTGCCTTTTATGGTGTGAAATGCACGGAATACCGTTCCCACCGCATCCATATCTTCAGGATCCACTTCAAGCGATAAAAGCGCCTCCTCGGCCCGGGCGATCAGATCATTGGCTTCCGCTACAAATTCGCAGATAAGATCTGAGTCCGGATTTTTCGGCATATAATCCTGGCCCGGATCATCCTTGTTGCGCACAAGTTGTTTGGTCTCAGATGAGTCTGCCTGAACTTCATCCGGATACTCCATCAATTGAATGGCCCGTTCCACACAGGTTCCAGCTTCAGACCAAGCATCCGCAAGGCTGTCCGCTTCAAGCAGCGGCATCGTATTCAGAATCTCGATCGCCTTGAAAATCTGATCCTTTACCGTAGCATGAAGGCCGGCTTGTCCGGAAAAAACGACCAGCGAGTGCATAATTTTCGAAACACCGTCACGATCATCAGGCTCCTGCTGTATCCATAACAAGGCAAGGTCATTTAAATCCGACTGAAGCAGGTTCGTATCCTCTATAGCAATCGGCAAGTGCCCCGGCATTACCGTCTCGGCGGGAAGCACCTGACGCAGGGCTTCAATCACAGGACCAGCCAGATATTCTCCCCCCCCACCTTCCACACACTGCTTGCAGACGGATAGGCCCTTAGTCACGGCATCAATTGCTGCAAAGGTATTGAGAGCCGTTTTCAAGACGATGGCATTCATCCCCAGAATCGACATATCGAGAATCTGAGACAGTGTGCCGAATGCATCTGGAATGCAGGTCCGGATGGTCTGCAGATCCGATATGGCTGCATTCCACCCGTCGATATCGTTCAACCCGAGGGTTTCAACCGTATCAATTATCGCCTGGAGTTTTGGAGTGATTTCTTCAATTGAGTTCATGGGATTGGCCGTATTCAGGAATTGAGTAAAAAATTCTATAGCTTACAAGATAATGGTTCTGGGAAGGCAGCAGAGAGGGGATAGACCTTTTTTTGGGGTCATCCCCGACCGATAACGCACCCAAAATCTTTATCTTGAAAGCTATATCTTGATTGGAAATAGGAACCGCGAAAAGCGAGATTGACGGTAAAACTGACACCTTCGATGCGAAGGTGCATCCACAATGGAGTTCAGGGCAGCCTACACATTGCTGGAAAGAACGGCGCCGCAAATTTCCCCCTGATACATTTTTCCGGTACGGAAATACACCGGAGACGGTGTCATCATTTGTACCAGCAAGTTAATCGAAGACCGAACCAGCTTCAGCGAATGCGTCAACAGAGACTTGTTCACTTCATTTTCCCGATGAATATCCTGCACGAGTGAAGATATATCAGCAGCACAATGAACCAGCTTCAAAGAGAAGGGAACCTCTACATGCTGTGCCAACTGGGTCAGGGTCAACCCCTGCGGGCACCCCAATCGATCGGATATTTTTTTAACCATGTCTTTGCGCTTTTCATCGCCGGCATGTATCAACGCCAGGATAGCTTCTTTCTGTATCCGGGCCGAGTTCACCGCATCCAGCTTTGCACTGACAACCGCTTTTTTTTCAATCGCCAGAATATCCAGCAACGACCGGAACAATTTAGCCTGATTCTCAAGAATATCTATCAACTCTTTTAGCATATTTTCCATATGATCGCCTGTTTTTTTGACGTTTTTCTATATTTTTTTTTCAGACACCAAGTCGGCCATCGTCAGGGCAGCTCGTACACCTTGCCCGCAGAGAATTGATTTATCAGGAACATAGCGTAAGCACACCGTTTTTTCAGCCCTTCTATCCGGAAAGAATGTTTCATGTACGTGTGTTGACTGTTAAGCCGGAAGAACTACAGGAACTCATTCAGCAGCGATTCCCCCATCATACGATACGCTATCGTTTCAGAAGGAACCGAATAAATCCCCTGCGCAATCTGATTTTTGATTTCAGCTACTTTTTCGACCCGCACATCGGGAATATCCTGCAACTGGCTTTTGGCCATCTGAATTTCTTTTGCTGCGGGTGACAACAACACCCGATCTTCACTGGAAGCTGAAACGACTTGACTGTTAGATGTATTCTCACTTCTCCGAACCCTGGAAGTCTGACTGGTATAGGCTGTTATGCCCGCTGGCTGATTTCTATCTATGATGTTCACCATATCTCACTCCTTCTTGCATTGATGGTTACTCTGCACAGAATATCAGCCTGTATCAGCCAAAACTTTAAATTTATTTCTCTCCGTTTCCCGGGTAAACGATATTGGCTTTTGTAGCAAACATACTTATCATCGACAGATCATTCCGTCGGATTGGTTTTGCCGATTTCCGGAACAATTTCCAACTGTCTTTGCACCATCGCAGAAAGTCCTATTCCGCCGGATGCGGATAAACTTCTTGCCAGTTCGGCATCCAGCATCTCCGTAAACATTTCTTCCGCCTTACCGCCGCTTGTCAATCCGCCTTTGGGAATTGACGCTCGCATCTCCTTGAACATGTTCTGAATAAACATCGACTCCATTTCCATACAGGCCGACTTGATTTTGGACTCCTGTTGTGATGCAGAGCGGATCACGCCTGAATGCATCCCAGCCCCTGTATAGGTGCCATAGCCGGTGGTGGTTTTAAGAGATATATCCATTGGCAGCCCTTTTGGCAGCGTTACATCCGCCGTTTATCCCGCACTAAGTGCGATTTTAAGCATTATCTTCTCATATCGATTACATGATTTCCAGTTTGGCCTGCAGCGCGCCGGCTGCCTGAAGCGCCTGAAAAATCGAAATCAAATCGCGCGGTGTGACCCCGAGGGCGTTCAGGGCACGGACAATTTCTCCGATACTGGCGCCGGCCTCCATCAGAAAAATGGGCGCTTTGTCTTCTTTCACCACAAGGTTTGTATTGGGGGTCGCCACCGTCTGCCCCTGGGAAAACGGCAGAGGCTGAGAAACATCGGCGGATTCTTTGATCTGTATACTCAGGTTCCCATGTGCAATGGCAACTTTCGAAATCCTGACATTTTCACCAATCACGACCGTACCGGTCCGTTCATTCACAACCACTTTCGATTCCACATCCGGAGTGACGCCCAGCGCCTCGATGACAGTCACAAAACCGACCACATTATCCACATATTTAGGCGGAACACGCACTTCGATGCTGGCCGAATCCGAGGTTCTGGCAATCGAGGAAGAAAAAGCGACATTGATGGATTCAGCTACCCGAGTGGCAGTTGTAAAATCCGGATGATTCAATGTAAGCATCAGGCTTTCCTTGTTCCTGAAACTGGTGGGCACTTCTTTTTCAATGAGAGCCCCGCCGACAACCCGCCCCACGGTGGGAAAGTTTTTTTGCGCGGATGCGCCGGCGCCTTTGGCGGAAAACCCGCCGGTGCTGATCGCGCCCTGGGCAATGGCGTATGTCTGACCGTCCGCAGCCTTTAACGGTGTAAATAGCAGTGTTCCTCCCTGCAAGTCTTTTGCATCACCGATCGAACTGACCGAAACATCCATTCGTGTTCCCGACCTGGAAAACGGGGGCATATCTGCGGTAATCATGACTGCAGCGATATTTTTCACCTTGATATCTATCGGATTTACCGTCATTCCCATTTTTTCAAGCATACTAACCAGAGACTGTATCGTGAATTTGGCTTTATCCCCATCGCCGGTTCCATTCAACCCCACGACCAGGCCATATCCCACAAGCTGATTTTGACGCACCCCCTGTATTGAAATGATTTCCTTGATCCTTACTGCATGGGCGTCGGCAGACAAACACAGGAGAATCACCAGAACAGCCACAGCCCAAACTCCGATCGATCGATTCTTTGCGTATGTTTTTTTCATGCAATCACCGGTATAATATTTAAGGTCATGGTAATATGAATTTTCTTCACCCACAACCAATTGCCTGTTTGTTGTCCGCTAAAACGGAGATAAGACGTCCAGAATATTGGCCAGCCAGCCTTTGCGCTGCTGATCATTGACGATTCCCGAACCGCTGTAAGCAATTCGCGCATCAGAGATAAATGTTGAAAGCACGACATTTTCATTAGAAATATCCCTGGGTCGGATCACACCGGTTACCACAATCAGTTGTGCCTCGTTATTGACAATGATCTCCCTGGACCCGGAAATCGCTAGATTCCCGCTTGGCAATACCCCAATCACCCTCGTAGTGATATAAGCATTCAAGTCGCCGCTTCGGCTCGTTCCACCCTGTCCGTTAAATTTAGTGCTAGCCCCGCCGGCAATTCTGGACAACGGATTCAGCCCCTGAGTCGGGTTAACATTGTTTTCAAGACCCAGAAACTTGTCAATACCAAGATTCACGGAGGAATCTCTGCCGGTTGTGGTTGTGGCATTATTGGAGGCTTTTGAGGATTCCACAATTTTAATGGTCACGATATCTCCGACCCGCCTGGCTTTTGGGTTGATAAAGAGTTCTCCCATGTTGCCATTTTCCTGCCACAGAGAGCCTTCTGCGAACGGCTGTGGTGTTTCAGATGCTATATACAGCGGCGGCTGATGCTGTTCAGTGATCGGCTGAACCTGTTTTATCGGTGCGGCGCACCCCCAGAGAAATCCCACCATCAATGAAAGCAGGCATCCGAGTTTGATCGCCGAAAAGCACAGTGGTCGCAGATCATGGGTATATGTTTTCTTTAATCCAAAGGCCCAAATCGGTTGATTCATCATAACATCGCCTCCTCAAGAAATACGGTTATCACAATTCAAAACTCCACCTGAACTGTTTTTGGGTCCAAAACCCTGGCAAAAATTTCCTTGTTTGAATTCAGATTTACCACCCGGACACGATCGCCCTTGATTCCGCTTTCCTTGACTTCTCCTATGGCTGTAATTCTGAGAGTTTCAGACTCGGCAATAATGGACACCCTGTCATTGCGCTTGACCATCAGTGGTTGTTCAATAATATCAGTTCGAAAAACTTCTTTCGGATTCATGGCTCTCAGCGTCCTTTTTCCCACTACATCCTCTATGTTGGAAATGTAATTGGATGGCAGATCCGCCATATCCATTGAAACAACAGTCACATCATCTTTTGCAATGGTCTGATTCCGGTTAAGGGGTTTCTGAACGACGATGACAGGGGTTTCAACTTCAATCTTGACGGTTGCCGACACTTTTCTGGATGACTGACCATAGATATCGAAAACAATACTCAGTGGAACCGTCCCCAGATAATTGGTTTTACCGGGTGGCGCCACTTTATAAGAATATGGTCGATTTGGAAGCACCAGACCGTTACTGGCCTGAACAAGTTTTATCTTGACACGGCTTTTTTCCCAGGGGATTTTATCGTTCAGAAAATCCATTACGATATCTTCAATCATTTTCCGGGTGATTTCAATGGAACCATTATCCGCCTTATCGGACGTTGTAGGTGGGATTAAGGGAATCTGTTCTGCAGTTTGACCGATATTTTCAAAAGAAAACAACATGGTCAGTGCCCCCAACAAGACCACCCTGAACCATTCCTCCGCACGTTGTCTGATGCCGACTGTCCGAGACATCTGTGGATTTGTTAGACCATTTTTCATCGTCTGCTCCCCCTTGCCACGACCCTAATGCAAAAAATCACCAATTGATCAGTTTCCCTACCGTTTCAGATTGTTGGCCATCTGCAGCATCTCATCGGCCGCCTGAATGGCTTTGCTGTTGATTTCGTAAGCCCGCTGGGCCGCAATCATGTTTACCATTTCATCCACTACACTGACATTTGACATCTCCAGACTGCCCTGAGACAGGGTGCCCCTACCATCTTTACCGGCGGTTCCGGTCGTGACTTCGCCTGATGCCTCGGTTTTCAGATAAAGATTTCTGCCGATACTGGTGAGCCCCGCCTGGTTCGGAAACTGGGCCAGTTCGATGGTGCCGATTTGCGTGGGGGTAACATCTCCTGCCTTCAGCGCGGATACAGTGCCGTCCATTCCGATGGTTACTGAAATGGTATTGGTGGGAACGCTGATTTCCGGCTCCAGGGGGTATCCATCCGAAGTGACGATTTTCCCGTCACTGTTCAGTTTAAAAGCACCCGCGCGGCTGTAGGCGGTTTCACCATTTGGCTGCATGATCTGAAAAAATCCGCTGCCTTCAATGGCAATGTCCAATTCATTTCCGGTGTTCTGATAGTTTCCCTGAATAAATATTTTCTCTGTAGCCACCGGTCTTGTTCCCTGTCCCAACTGAATTCCGGTCGGCACCTGATTTTCGGATGATGAAGCAGCACCCGCCTGACGAATATTTTGATAGAGCAGATCCTGAAAATCCGCTCGACTCCGTTTATAGCCGGTTGTGCTGACATTGGCCAGATTGTTGGAAATCACATCGATATTCAATGACTGCGCCTGCATTCCGGATGCGGCTATGGATAAAGCCCGAGACATAATGGCCTCCTTATGATATGTAGTCTTCAGACGATGCGCGGGGAAAAAACCGCATATTCCGCCTGTAGATCGTTTTTTTCTTATGGGTTATCATGACAATCTTCCCAGTTCATTGACGGTTTTACTGTTGGTTTCATTGATGGATTGCAGAACTTTCTGATAGGATTCATATCCTCGAATCACATCGATCATCTCGGTCATCATTTTTATGGAATCCACATTGGATCCTTCAATAAATCCCTGCTGTACGATAGCCTTCTCTGCCGGAATCCCCTGATCAGTGGAATCTATCGGACTGTACAGGGAATCGCCATTTTTCAGCAGCCCTTTTTTATTGGCGAAATCAACGATCTTCAGACTGTCCACCTCTGCGCCGTCAACGATCACAGCACCGGTCGCATCCACAACCACATCTTTACCGGAAATCTGAATTTCACTGTCTCCTTTACCCAGAACGGGATATCCCTGCTGGGTCACCAGGGTGCCATTCGAATTGAGAACAAAATCTCCTTTTCGCGTATATTGAATGCCCCGAGACGTCTGAACAGCAAAAAATCCCTCCCCATCCAGCGCCACATCCAGCGCATTCCCCGTTTCTTTCATGGACCCCTGATCAAAGTTGATAAACGTACCGACCGGCAGGGTAGAAATATTATTTACCGACCAATCCTTGAGAGATTCACGAGGAATGTTTTCTCTATCTGACGAAGGCATGGATGGAATTCGAAATACTTTATCTTCCTTGAACCCGACGGTGTTTGCATTGGCCATGTTGTTGGACAAAACTTCCAACCTCATTTCCTGAGATAGTGTACCTGTTAGAATGCCGGTGATTTCGCCTCTCATACCGCCCTCTCAATAAAAAAAAATTCGTAAATTCTCAGATTGATAAGACAGATCATTTATCAACGCCGGAACTTACGAATTTTAAAATGCACAGATTGTGCCAGAATCACGTTTTACATGTTTTTAGTTGTTTTGTCTGAAGCTGTATCCGGTTGCATCCGGCGTAAATTGGCAATCAGGTCGATCTCGCACTGAGGAATATTGATGCGTCCGGCAATCTGATCCGATCCGACACCCAGATCCAGAAGTCGCCGGACTTCATCATAGGGATCAAGACCGGCTTTTTTTCGCTCCTCATCTGGAGCAACTACCTGGCTGTAATTTTTTATTGAAGCCAGCACTTCGTCAAAAGATTCGCTCCCGGCAAACGCCGCTGTCGGCGTAGGGTTTAATGGACCGAGATCCTCCGGATGAACCGGATCTGAAATCCGGCTAGGTGAAACAGTTTTCCGTTTCAGTTTAATCAGATAGAAAATGGAGAATATGCAGCAACAAATCCCGGCTGCATCTAAGAATATCTCCAAATTCATAAGGGTCGTGTAGGTCATGACATTATTTCCTTCATAAACGACTGGCAGCTATTCTTCCAACGTCATTTTATTGACGTTTTCCTGAACATTTTGACATCACCGATAAAAAACCGGTCAATTATCCAATACTCCGTTCTTGACGAGCTTTTTACGCAAACGCATGATCACCGAAGAATGGATTTGAGAGATTCGGGATTCGGTCAAATTCATCACCTCTCCAATTTCCTTCAATGTCAGATCATCCACATAGTACAATGAAATTACCGTTCTTTCTCTGTCGGAAAGTGTATCGATGGCTTTAGCTAGCGCTGCTCTGATCTCCGATGCACGGGTCAACATCAGTGCATCCTGATCTTCACCACTCACAAACTGACTGAGCAGCTTTTCTTTTTCAGCATTTGACGGCGAATCCATATCATCCATGCTGACAAATGAAATGCTTGCCATACGCTGTAAATCGTCAAATTCATCCGCAGTGAGTCCCAGTTCCTTGGCGACCTCCCAGCTTTCCACCTCCCTTCCCAGTTTTTTCTCCAGGTGAATCCAGGTCTGCTGCATTTCCCGTACTTTCTTTCGAGTACCCCGAGAGAGAACATCCCGGGACCGAAGTTCGCTCAATACTGCGCCGCGAATGCGAAATGAAGCAAATGTCGCCAGGGTGTTATCCCTGGTTGGATCAAAGCGATCTACGGACTGAATCAGACCGATGATACCGGCATTGATGAGATCATCCACATCCACATGAGCCGGCAGATGCACGGCCATCCGGTGTACGATCCGTTTGACAAACGGAAGGTATTCCGTAATCAGCCGGTTCCGTGTTGTCTCATCGTTCCTGTAAGGACTGTCAGGCGTTACCGCAGCAGATTGATTCATATTATCTTCTTTATTCAAGGCGATAATCCAGTAAACAATGCATCATGGTTTAGAGAAATCCAGCTTATTGCTGATCAGCTCCTGCCAGAACAAACGCGTATTTTTGGGGGGAAAGACAGCCGTCGGCGATTGACACAATTTCACGGCCAGAGAACTGAAACACCGACTGGCCTGAGAATCCGGATACAGCTCACATATGGCTTTTTGTCTTCTGACCCCCCGCGTGATGTTTTTATCATAAGACACATGTCCGATATACTCGATGGCAATGTCCAAAAAACGTTCGGCAACCAGCTTCAGTTGCCGGTATACTTCATGCGCTTCCTGGATATCGCTGACCATATTGACCAGCAGCTTGAACTGTTTCACACCATAGCGGAGAGAAAGTATTTTCATGAGCGCATAGGCGTCAGTGATGGATGTGGGTTCAGGCGATACCACCACAATAACTTCCTGAGCGATTGCATTGAAATACATGACATTTGAAGATATTCCGGCAGCCGTATCGATCAGCAGGATATCGATGGGATCGATCACCGCATACAGTTCACTCAGGATGTCCGCAGTCTGCGCTTTGGACAGGTTGGCCATTTCCTGAATGCCGGAGGAAGCCGGAAGTATCTTGACGTTGCAGGGACCATCGACAATAATTTCAGACAGGGTTTTTTCGCCAAGGGCTACATGAGAAAAATTATATTTGGGAGTGAGCCCCAGAAGAATATCCAGGTTCCCCAGCCCCAGATCCGCATCGAAAATCATGACCTTCTTGCCAAGCCGGGACAAGGAAATTCCGAGATTGGCAACGATATTGGTTTTCCCGACGCCGCCTTTGCCACTGGAAATAGAGATGACCCGTGTACGAGAACCCATATCCGGCTGGGAAGAGAACGTGTCTTTTTTATTTGCCAGTTTCCGCGTCAAACTGATGACATTGCTTGCTGAACCTGTCGTCATATGAATTTACCTTATCTTGCATAATAGGGTTGGCCGTTTCCGACCCGATGAACTTCAGCCTCGGTCGCATCCTGGATATCCGGAATATGACTGCAACAGGTTTTGCAGGGGATGTACTGTTTTGAGGCGGCATCTTCAACGCTTTGAAACACGATACGATTTTCCGGTTTAATGCGTTTGGCCCAGGCGCATTCGGGATGATGAAAAAGAATGGAGTTGTGATTGGCCACATAATGGTCCCGAAACCGGGAGGCATTGTTTATATAGGGTATGATTTCTGCTGTTTTTCCAGGCGGAACATGCCAGGGTCTGCTTTCCCTGACTGGGTTCAGCATCAGTTCCACAATTTTTTCAAGTGTGGCCATTTCAAGGCTGTTCGGGATTTCCTGGCCACTGGTAAAAAAGGAAACCGGAAGTTTTGAATGCATCAGCAGATTGAGTACGTTGCCATAAGACTGGGTTTCATCCAGTTTTGAAACGATCAGATCGGTAACAGACAGAGGCTGATACGCTTTCAGAATCTGCAGCAAATCCTCGTTTTTTGTTGTAGCGCTTGCCACGAGATACACCTTGTTTACATGAATATGTTCCATTATTTCAGTTAGTTCTGCCATCATCTGCACATCGCGGATTCCCATGCCCGGCGTATCGATAAAGATGTGATCCATCTGCTCGAAACGTCTCAGTGACGATTTAAACTCCTTGATCGAACTCACCGGTTCTACGGGAATACCGAGAATCTTTCCATAAACCTGCAACTGAGCAGCGGCGGCGACTCTTTTGGTGTCAAAGGTGATCCAACCGACTTTCTTTCTGAATTGACAGGTATAAATTGCTGTCAACCGCGCCATGGCCGATGTTTTTCCGCTTCCAGCAGGGCCGAAAAATCCATGAATCTGTCGCCTGTTGGCATTTTCAGGAGGCTTTACGGATACTCCCATTTCTGAAAGTACGTCCATCAGAGCTGAACAAAAGCTTTGGCTTCCCCATTCCGATTCGGAACCGTATTTGCGAATAAGCGATGTCAAAATCTCTTGAATAAAAACATCTTCCAGCCCTTGATGTGCAAAATGTTGTTTGAATTTCTCTTTAAAGCTTTCTTCCACACCCGCAGATGACGGTTGAATATTTTTTCGAATGGACTTGGATCCCGTCTGGAAGGAATTCATCAAAGCCTGGTCGGTGATTGAATCATCGATGCGAACCGATATCTTCTGTCCTTTCAGATTACCGGGAATGCCGCTGGCCGCAGTGGAAACCGATTTTGTCTCTATCGGCAGTGTCGCTGTATCGTCGTTAAAGGAGTCGGTAGCGGCTGTAACTTCAATCCCTGCTGGTTTTTTGACACCAAACAGACCTTTTCCCTGACTCAGGCTGCGCGCGGAAAGAATCACCGCATCAGGCCCGAATTCTTTTTTGATCAGCCGCAATGCTTCTGTCATCGTTGGCGCTTCAAATCGTTTAATCTGCATCTGTCAGTCTCACTATACCCAAGGATTGAATTCGCATACTGGATAAGATATCATTATAAGATAATATCACCAGATTGGGGATAAACCGGTCCACCAGTTTTCTCAAATGCAATCGAATCTGCACTGAACACAAAATAATCGGCTGAAGGTTCTGAGAAGTGAACTTTTCCAGATTTCTGGCGATTTGCCGGATGATTTTCTGAGAAATCTCCGGCTCAATGGCCAGAAAACTGCCCTGGGCACTCTGCTGAAGGGATTGCATCATCAGATTTTCAATCGCATGATCCATTGTCATCAGCGTAAGCGTTCCTTCCGGCGAAGTATACAGACGAGTAATGGTTCGGGCCAGGCCATGACGAACATATTCGGTCAGCATATCCAGATCCTTTGTCACCGGAGCCCAGTCTGCAAGGGTTTCCAGGATGGTCAGCAGATCACGGATCGGGATCTGTTCGACCAGCAGGTTTTGAAGAACCTTCACCACTGATCCTAGTGAAAGCAAATTCGGTACCAACTCTTCAACAATCCTGGGATAAGCTTCTTTAAGGGTATCCAGAAGTTGCTGGACTTCCTGTCTTCCCAGATATTCATGCGCATGTTTTCTGATGACATCGGTCAGATGCGTGGTCAGCACTGTTGGAAGATCTACCACCGTGTATCCTTTTCCCATGACATTTTCTTTGTCATTTTCTTTGATCCAATAGGCGGGAAGGCCAAACGTCGGCTCTTTGGTCGGAACGCCGTCGATTTTTTCCTGGGTCACACCTGGATTCAAGGCCAGATAATGATTGAGCATCAGATCGCCTCTTGCCACCTCGTTGCCTTTCAGTAAAATCGAATACTCTCCGGGTTTCAACTGCATATTGTCCTGAATGTGAACTGATGGAACCAGAATCCCGATATCCTGGGCAATCTGCCGGCGAACGGACTTGATACGTTCCAGAAGTTCACCGTTCTGTGCGGCATCCACCATCGGAATCAGGCCGTACCCTACTTCCAGCGCCAGAATGTCCAGGGGCGGCATCAGTTTAACCGATTCCGGCGCTCTGGCCTTCGCGGATTCAGCTTGAGCCGTATGGACGGCTTTTTCTTTATCGGATTGCGCCGATTTTGAAAGGATAAATGCCAAGCCCCCGGTCACCACTGAAAGCGTTAAAAAGGGAATTGTCGGAAGTCCCGGAATCAGAGCAAACCCGAAGAGAACAGAACTGGCAACGGCGATGGCGCGCGGCTGAACCAGAAGCTGAGAGGTTATCTCATTTCCCATGCTCGAATCTGAGCCAGCGCGACTTACAATGATACCAGCCGCTGTTGAAATGATCAGTGCCGGAATCTGACTGACCAGTCCATCACCCACCGTAAGCAGCGTATAATTTTGGGCGGCATCAGAGAACTCCATGCCGTGTTGAAAAATGCCGATTCCCAAACCGGCAATAATATTGATCAGGGTAATCAGAATACCGGCGATGGCGTCTCCCCGAACAAATTTGTTGGCACCGTCCATCGCCCCGTAGTATTCGGCTTCCTGAGCAACCAGCCGCCGTCTGATTTTGGCTTCCTGATCATTAATGAGCCCGGCGTTTAAATCTGCATCGATACTCATCTGTTTGCCCGGCATGGCATCCAGGGTAAACCGGGCGGCAACTTCAGCAATCCGGCCTGCGCCTTTGGTAATAACCATGAAATTGATAACAACCAGAATCAGAAAGACAATGACTCCAACCAGATAATTGCCGCCGACAACAAAGTTGCCGAAAGCCATGATCACATGACCTGCGGCATCCGTTCCTTCATTGCCATGAAGCAGAATCATCCGGGTGGAAGCCACATTCAGTGAAAGCCTGAACAAAGTCGTAATCAGAAGGATAGAAGGAAAAGAGGACAGATCCAGGGGTTTTTGAATGTACATTCCCACAAGCAGGATGACCAGTGAAAATGTGATATTGAAGGAAAGCAGCAGATCAAGAATGATGGTTGGCAGCGGTACGATCATGATCATCAGGATGGCAATGACTGCTACCGCCATGATAACATCCGCGCTTCGCGTCAGGCGGGCAAGCTGTCCTGCAAAAAAATTCTGTGCAGCAATTTCCATGATTTATCCTCATAAAAGGAAATAGATTGAGTTTGCAGGAAAATTATGCATGAATTATGCCAGAATAGCATTTAAAGGAAAGATTAACGATTGATTGCGGGGGTGTTCGACAACCGTATCAGCGGGTGCCTTTCAAGCGGTAGACATAGGCCAGTATCTCGGCGACGGCCTTGTACATATCGAACGGAATGAAGGCCCCGATGTCCACGGATTTGAACATGGCGCGAGCAAGGGGTTTATTCTCGATAACGGGAATGCGGTTGGACTTGGCGATTTCCTTGATTTTTTCGGCAATGTAGCCCGCACCTTTGGCTATGACTTGCGGGGCTTGCATGTTTTTAGAATCATATTTGAGGGCAATGGCGAGGTGGGTTGGATTGGTAATGACGACCGTGGCCCCCGGAACATCCGCCATCATTCGGCGACGGGACATCTCCATCTGAATCGATCTGATGCGGGATTTAACCTTGGGATCCCCCTCGGACTGCCGGGATTCTTCCTTGATCTCCTGTTTGGTCATCCGGAGATCTTTTTGATGCTGCCACCACTGAAACAGATAATCCAGACCAGCAATGGCCGCCATGGCCAGAAAAGTATACAAGCAGATTCGCAGCGATATTCTGCCGAAAAAAGTCCAGATATCCATCACATCCATGTGGATCAGTAACGGCATGGCCTGGGTCTCCTTTTTGATCAGAGAATAAGCCAGCCAGCCCAGCACCAGGATTTTTGCAAGAGCCTTCAATACATCTACGGAAGATCGTACGGAGAACAATCTGCCGACCCCCTGAATCGGGTTTAGCTTTGAGAATTTTGGGGACAGGGATTGGGTGGATATCGTAAACCCGACCTGAAAAACATTTGCCGCAACCCCTAGAACAAGTGTTGCCAGCATCACCGGTGATACGATCAGTGCAAAATCCATCATCACGTTGAGAATCAAGGTTTGAATGGAATCATCTCTTAAAGAAATTGTTCCCATACCGCCGAGGTATCGCTGCATCAGCGCGGCCATTCGGCTAACCATCCAGGATCCGGATGCATAAAATGCGACAATCGCGCCCAGAAGAACCAGTGCGGAAGAAACCTCTTTGCTGTGAATGACCTGGCCTTCTTCTCTGGAATCTCTCTCGCGCTTGGGTGTTGCCTGCTCGGTTTTCTCCTGATCGTTCTCCGCCATGGGTTTTTCCCTATTGCCCCATCAGTTTCATGATCTGAACAATTTCCTTTCCGAGCCCGTTCAACAGTTGACTTAAAAATGTCATCATCATCGGAAGCGAAAGAGAAAGAAAGAGAAATCCAATTAAAATGTTGACCGGTGTCGCCACCATAAAGACATTCATCTGTGGAACGGTTCGGCCGACCAGTCCCAGACCCAGACTGACCAGAAGCAAAGCGACGATCACCGGTGACCCCGCCCTTACAGCGATTACGAACATATCTCCGGCAGCCTGCGTGAGGCGGGCCATCAGATTCCCTGAAGAATGAAATCCGAAAGGCGGAATCAGCGTAAAACTCTCGACCAGCGCCCGGATCACCCAATGATGGGCATTTGTCGTCAAAAAAATCAAAAGAGCAAACATATAAATCATCTGGGAAATGACGGGTACCTGAGTACTGGACATGGGATCGATGACATTGGCGACACTGAAGCCCATTTGAAACGCCACCAGCTCGCCGGCCAGTTGAATGCCGGTGAATACCAGCCGGATCAGGTAGCCGCTGATGACGCCGATGAGAATTTCACCGGCAATGCCGATGACAAAAGGAACCAGGGATGGCGCCGGTGAAACCGGCTCCAGCTTGACAATCGGATAAAGCACCAGGGTAATGGTAAAACAGAGTCCGATCTTGAATGTCGTGGGAATATTCCGACTGTCAAATACCGGCACCATCAGTGTCATTGCACTGACACGCACAAAAATAAACAGAAAGAGCTGAATCTGAGGCAGAGAGATGCTGAGTGTGGTCATGCAATCAACGAACGGTTGTCGGTAAATTGACAATGACGTTACGGGTAAAATCCACCATAATCTCCATCATCCAGGGAAAGAAGACGATCAGGGCGATTCCGACTGCAATCATTTTGGGAATCAGCACCAGCGTCATTTCATTGATCTGTGTTGCAGCCTGAAACACGCTGACCAGAACTCCGGCAATCAGTCCCACCACGAGTACGGGCATGGACAGCAAGGCTGCTGTTTTCATCGCTTCCATAAAAAAACTCGTTACGAATTCCGGCGTCATCGGGCAGTACTCCTTTCACACGAATCCTTTGACCAAAGACCCCACAATCAGTTGCCAGCCATCCACTAGGACAAACAGGAGCAATTTAAACGGCAGGGAAATCATGATGGGCGGAAGCATCATCATGCCCATGGCCAGCAGGACACTGGCAACCACCATATCAACGATCAGAAATGGAATAAACAGCAGAAACCCGAGTTGAAAAGCCGTTTTAAGCTCGCTGATGATAAATGAGGGAATCAAGACCATTGTCGGGATATCCGCCGGAGTATCGGGCCGTTTAAGCCCCACAATTTCAACAAAAAGCGCCAGATCTTTTTCCCGGATCTGTTTGTACATAAATTTGCGAATGGGAATCAACGCCGTATTCAGCGCCTGTTCAGCGCCGATTTTTTTCTCAAGATAGGGCTGGAGGGCATTCTGGTTGACATCCTGCCAGACTGGGGTCATGACATAAAAAGTCAAAAACATGGCCAGACCGATCAGAATTTGATTCGGCGGCATCTGCTGGGTGCCCATCGCTTGGCGAAGTAAAGAGAACACGATAATGAACCGTGTAAAGGATGTCAGCATGATCAGAATCGCCGGAGCAATGGACAACAGCGTCAGGATTGCAAAAATCTGAATCACGACGGATACGTCTTCAGGCCCCTTGACTTTGTCCATAGCGATGGAGATCATCGGGAAATTACCTGCCGGCTGCGGATCAGCCCCCCAGACCACAGATGCCATAAGCATTCCGACGGCCATAAAGCAGATGGTTCTTCCTGACTGGTGAAGCATAGAAGACAAAATGTTCTGGATGCACATCATGGCAACCCGATGAGTTCATTATTTATCGCTTACCGCTTAGGCAGCATCAATCTGAAACCGTCTGCTGCCCCCTGCCGGCCGATATCTGGTCTGCCGATATCCGTTTTCGAATGTCTGCATCCACAATTTTATCCAGCAGCTCCATGCGGTCTCCGGCCATGCCGATCACCAGAACGGCGCCCGGAACTTCAACAAGAGCGATTTGTTTTTTTATCCCTACAGTACGAACATTCAGTACGCGGATCAGCGAATCCGTCTTCCCGATAAAACCGGCATGAAAAAAACGCTTCATCAGGTGAAGACAGGCATACAGGCCCCCTGAAAGAACAACCAGAACCCCCAGCATCTTCATTACGGTATAAATGATATTGGGCTGATCAATCACCGCAGTCTCTCGATCCGTTCCATGGGGCTGATGATTTCCGTCAGGCGAATCCCGTATTTCTCATTAACGACAACAACTTCACCTCTTGCAATCAACCGCTGATTGGCAAGCACTTCCAGTGTCTCACCGGCGACTTTGGACAATTCAACAACAGAGCCCTGCCCCAGTTTCAGAAGATCATTGATCATCAAGGTGGTTCGGCCCAGCTCGACAGATATCTCCAGGGGGATATCCAGGATAAAATCCATATTGTATTTTTGAGCAGCGGGCTTATCGGCTGATCTGCTTTGGGCGCGTGACGCAGCCCCGGTTGTTCCTTGGTCGGGCCTCGATGCGCCGGATTTGATTCTATTGGGATCGCCCACTGTCATGATGATCTCCTTTAGGGCTTAGCAACGCGGTAATTTCAACCGCACGATTTCCTTTGGCGATTCCGGGAAACCCCATATATTTTGGGACGCTGCCAATGCTTAGGGTAATCAGGTCATCCGGACCTGAATTGAGTTTGAGGATATCCGAGACCTGAAGATTCAGCAAATCGCTAACGGATTGAACCGTCCTTCCCAGTTCCGCAATCACCTCAACGACCGTGTCGTCCAGCAAGTGTTCCAGTTGAGGCTTCCAGGCATAGGCCATGTCTTTTTCTCTTAGATATTTGCTTGACAGTCTCTCTTTTATCGGCTCCAGCATCAAGTATGAAACACAGAGATAGATATTGCCTGAAAATTCTTTTCCATGCAGGAGAAATACAATGACCATCACCAGATCGCTGGAATTGACGATATGAACAAATTCGGATTTGGTTTCTATTTTTTTCAATACGATTTTGACAGGGAACAGAAATTCCCAGGCTTTCTCGAAATTGGACAATACTTCAACGGCAAATTTGCGCATCATCCGTAACTCGATCAGGGTGAAATCCCTGACTTGGGTCAAGGGTTTTCCGTCTCCTCCGAACATGCAGTCGATCAAAGAAAATACAAGGTCCGTTTCAATGGCCAGAAGGCCAGACCCGATCAGGGGATCCATGCTGAAGATATTGTAGCAGGTCGGATTGGGAAAGGCTTTGATGAAGTCACCATATTTGACCATCTCCGTAGATACCAGGGAAACTTCAATGGCACGCTGAAGGCTTCCGGAAAGCGAGCCCTGAAGGGTTCCGGTAAACTTGTCGTAGACCTCTCCCAGAGCATAGAATTCGTCGCGCATGATAATACGCTGGGACGTCAGGTCATAGGTCTCGACTTTGGGTCCCTGCGAAACGACATCTGCTTCAAGATTGACTTCGCCCTTGGCCATCGCACCGAGAAGGGCGTCAATTTCTTCCTGCGACAATATCTGGTCAGACATAATGGCTCGATGCGTTATTGAATGACAAATTCCGTAAAATAAATTTTTTTCACCATTTCTTTACCCAGCAAACCGTTTAAATCGGAGACAATTTCGGTGCGCAGCGAATGCTTTCCTTCCGTGGTCTGGAGTTCCTCCACCTTTCTGGAAGGAAGAATCATCAATATGCTGTCCCGGATTTGCGGTAGCCTTTTCGTCATCTCTTCGGCAAATTTAGACTCCCCCAACTCAAGACCCATGGTGATTCTCAGATACCTCTTACCGCCCTGATCCGAAAGATTCACAATAAAAGGTTCAAGCGAAAAAATCGGGCCGATGCCGCCTTGCTCGGTTTTTTCAGCCGTTTTAGCGGATTCTTCCCCGGATCTAAGATTATCCAGCGAGGAGAGCTTCTGCCACATCATGAAGAATCCACCGCCGATGATTGCCAACACGATCAGTGAAACAGCCGCAATAATAATGATGTTTTTCTTTGACATATTATGAATCCATCATCTCCAGAACGATCTCGACACGTCGATTTTTTTCCCTGTTGACAGGGCTGTCATTGGGGTAAATCGGCTTGGAATCTCCGTAACCCACTGCTGAAAGACGCTGAGGCGCTATTTTTCCGTTATCGATAAAATATTTGACCACATGCACGGCTCTGGCAATTGAAAGCTCCCAGTTTGATGGAAAGCGCATGCTTCGGATCGACACATTGTCGGTATGTCCTTCAACACGAATGGCGAATCGATTGCTCTGAAGAATCAATATGATTTTATTCAGAACGGGATAGCCTTCAAACCGCAACTCTGAAACACCACTTTGAAAAAGAATGCTGTCCGAAAGGGTGAGACTCAACCCCTGCGGGGTTTGTATCACCGTTATTTCGGGAAGACCGGCCAAATCATCGATCGCATGCTGCGTCTCTTCTGAAAACCCGGCATCCACAGTTGAATCACCACCGGAAATTTCCTGAGCCGTCGGCAGGACAGGTCTGACAACCTGAACAGCCGTTTTTTTACCTTCGAGGAGTACCCCCAGTGCGCTCTGAAGTGAACCGACAAGCTTTTCGGATTTTTGGGCATTGATATTGCCCATTGCAAACAGCAGAACAAAAAATACCATCAGCAGGGTGATCAGATCGTTAAAAGTAATCAACCACCCCGGAGGATTCTCTGTTTCTTGTTCTGTTTCGATCGTGATTCTACTATGATTTTCTCTCATTGAACAACCTTTTTAATTTCATTTCGAAAAAAAAGGAGCTCAACCCGGCGATTCCCGGCTCTATTCTCCGGGGTATCATTGAGGAAACGGGGTTTGTACTCGCCAAAACCCGCCGCCTGCAACCGATCACCGGCAATGAGGCATTTATCCAAAAGATACCTGGCGACGTTTACGGCCCGTGAGGTGGACAATTCCCAATTGGATGGATACCGGCTGGTTCGGATGGGCGTATTGTCCGTATGCCCTTCAATGCGAAGACTGTAAGAAGGATAATTCGAAACAATCGTTCCCACATGCTCAATCAGCTTTCTGGCTTCCGGCAGCAGATCCGCCTGACCTGCTTGAAACAAAATTCTGTCGGAAAGCTGAAGAACGACCCCCTTTTCCTGCACCGACACTTTGATGTCATTTTCTATCCCCAATTCGCCGGCCATCGCTTGCACATTGCTATATATACCTGCCAGCTCACTGTCAACAGTTACCATATCGGGTGCAACCGGCAACGCTGATTCGCCGGATTCAAAGCGCTGTCCGCCGGTAAAAACACCAACGGCCGTTGAAAATGACCGGCCCACTTGAACCAGCTTCGACCGGTCTGTCACCGAATATGCACACAGCAGGATGAAAAAGCACAGCATCAGGATGATAAAACCGGCATATACGACAGCCCAGGAGTTACCAGGGACAGGGGAAGGATCGCTCGCCATACGATATCGGGATTTGGGGTTCATGATGCCGCCGAGCACAGTGGCCTTAATTTCGCATTGGTTGTTTTTGAAGCACTCGCGGTGAAATAAATGCTTTCAGTTTTTGTTCCACAATCCGGTGATTATCTCCTGCCTGAATCGCCAGAATGCCTTCCAGAATCATCTGCTTGACCAGCATCTCCTGCTTGCTGCGGGTTTTGAGCTTTCCGGCAATGGGGTTAAACAGCAGGTTGGCCAGAACAGATCCATAAAACGTGGTCAGCAGGGCAAGCGCCATCGGTGCGCCGATCAGTGCGGGATCATTCATCTGTCTGAGCATCTGCACCAGACCGATAAGGGTTCCCAGCATTCCCATCGAGGGCGCATAGGCACCCATGGTTGAAAATATTTCCGCTCCGATTTTATGGCGCTCCCCGACATAAGCGATCTCCGTGGACAACACATCTTCAATGGCGCTGGATTCCATTCCATCGATCGCCATCTGAATCCCCTTGACCAGAAACGGATCATTCATATTCTTCAACTGGGATTCAAATGAAAGAATACCTTCAGCCCGCGCTTTTTTGGCAATTTGCACCATGATGGGAATCAGCTTCATCGGGGATTGATGGCGGTGCATAAATGCATTTCTGGCAATGCCGACAACACTCATCACTTCAGAAATCGGATATGCAATCAGCGTAGCACCCATGGTTCCACCAATGACAATCATCAGAGAAGGATAATCCAGAAACCATATCCCCGGCCCTCCCATCAAAATGGCGCTGACCACCAGGACTGCCGCCACCAGGATGCCCAGCAGTGTCGTGATGTCCATAAAAACCGGTCTCCTCAATCATCAGTGAAGGACTTCCGGAAACTGTCGAAGGACATCTGCTGCCGAAGCATGATTCTGAAAGACCATTCGCCGGTAATCCATGATTCTTTTAGACAATTCTTCCACAGGTTCCTTGACCATCAGCCGATCCCTGTTCGTAAATGTGATCAGGGTATCGGGCGTAGCTTGAACCGATTGAATTTTTTCGGCATTCACTACCATTTCGATATTGTTCAGGCGGGTTACCTTGATCATAAATTTATCTCCCTCATCAATAACTGCAGAGTACAGCGGCCAGAGGCAAAACGCGGCCTCCGCCACTCCCTGGTTTAGGCTATGGATTACCGTTTGATATTGACCAGTTCCTGCAGAATTTCATCGCTGGTGGTGATGACCTTGGAGTTGGCTGAAAACGCCCGCTGGGCAGTAATCATGTTGACGAACTCTTTGGCGATATCGACATTGGACATTTCAAGGGATGATGTTTCGACCGCAAAGCCGGTTGTTGTACCTGGAACATCGATTGGATCCATGTCACCTTCCGTGGTCTTTATGTAAAGGTTGCCATTCGATTTTGCCATTACAGAACTATCCGTCGTATCACATATTGCAATCTGAAATAAGTCTTCTCTAAGGCCTGAGGTTTTGTTATATGCTGAATATACGCCGTTATCGTCAACTAAGATATCCTGATATGTTGTCATATCAATTACGACTGCTTCAGTGGGTACTGGTGAGGACGGAACAGGAGTGTTGATTAAAAGATTTACTCCCTGAACCGCCATTCCATCAGAAGTCTGAAGATTACCACTTGAATCGAATTTGAATTCACCATCACGGGTATAGTAGGTTTTGTTACCATCCGAAACCATAAAAAATCCGTTGCCGGCTATAGCCATATCATAAGAACTCGATGTTCTTTGAATGGTCCCCTGCTGCCAATCATAGCGGAGGTCACCCGTCAACACCCCACTGCCGACTTCCTGGCCTGTAAATCCGCCGACCGATTGGTTGATCAGGTTCTCGAAAGAAAGTTCCGAAGACTTATACCCAGTGGTATTGACATTGGCAATATTGTCGCCGATAACAGCCATTCGCTGGGTACATGCGTTTAAACCGGATATTCCGGAATACATTGAACTCATCATATGAACTACCTCCTGTGATTATTGATGCTGTATGTTATAAATCTGTCTCTGTAAAATCTATTGACCTGTTTTTTTTCGTCTACTCATTCGCCTGATCTGTCACCTCAATAATTGCTGAATAAGGTATTTCAATATCCTTAGCCAGCAGGTAGGTACTGCCATCATGATAGCTGACCCCAGTCACCGTTACCTCGATATAGGCCGCTGTACTCATGATCTCTCCATCCTTGTTTTGGGCCTGAACCGAGAATGAATAAGTGTCGGCAGGCATTGAATTACCATTTTCATCTGTGCCGTCCCAGACAACACTCTGCGAACCAGCGCTCAACGCATCCATTTCGATTTTTTTGACGGTCGTACCGGTTGCATCTAAGATGCTTACATAAACCTTAGCCGCATCTTCGCCCAATTGGTACTGCACTTCGTATGTTTCTCCAGTACCCAACTCAAACATACTGCCGCTGGCTTTGATGGTTTTACCAACAAAAGTGACTGCTTGAGAATTATTGATGGATTGCTCGAATAATTGTAATACCTGGATGTTCGAGTTAACATTCTGGAGTTGTTCCAAAGAGCTGAACTGCGCCAATTGGGTGACAAACTCCGTACTGTCCGCAGGATTCAGCGGGTCCTGGTTCTGAAGCTGGGTAACCAGAAGCTTCAAAAAATCATCTTTATCCAGCGTCTGACTACTTGCGCTGTATAAACTGTTTGTTGACGATGTGGAATCGCCGATGGCTGAAGCCGTCATGGTTGCCCCCCCTCATATCGGGTACGATTAAACCCGAAAAATTATTCCGACATCTCATTATCAGGCAAAATAATTCACAAGAGATCCGCCTCTGGTGCCGGCCTGATCCAATGGTTCCGGCTCCTGCAATGCACTCTTGCCGTTAAGACCCTTACCACTTCCGTAGGCGGGTTCATGCCGAGCCTGCTTGAATGCACTGCCTTCATTCTGAGAAGAAGCAAAATCCGAGCCACCGGACATCAACATATCCACTTTTACTGAGTTAACGTTAATACCTTGATTTTGTAGCTCATTTTTGATCATAGACACCTGATTTTCAATCATCTCTTTCACGAGAGAATTTTCTGCCAGAATTTTGACACTCACCTGCTGGTGTTCTGTCGACACATGTAGGCGGAGATGCCCCAGGGATTCGGGTTTCAGATCGATTCGAATCTCGGATCGCCCTGATTTAAAATCGGTAGCCGTTTTTTCCACAATCTGCTGCAACACTTCCGTCTCAAATGTCCGGCCTTCCACCCGAGATTCAGCGGGTGTTGAATTCACCCAGGGTGTCTTTTCGACCTGTCCTTCCTTGGCGTAGTTTATAGCCAAGTCTGCAAATTTCGGCTCTGATGGTTGAGCAGTTGAGTCCTTTTCAGCACCGAAAAATTTATCCGAGTTGTTTCCAGCCATAAACATACTCGAAGTATCGTTATCATCGGCATTTGAAGTTTCAGCCGAAGTGACGACGATCCCACCGGTTTCGGCAGAATCTTTCTCAGAGTGGAATGAAGCAGATCTGGCTTTAACGGATTGAGGCCTATCGAGATCATTCTGCTGATCTGCAGGAAATTGTTCACTGGCGGTTGCATCCATAACCATGCTGTCGGCAGGAATTTTTTTCGCAAAATCCAAGTTCATATCAATGGCGTTTTTCTCTGCCGATTGACTATCATTCATCATATTCGGGATTGACTGCAGATCGCGTTGTTGCCTGTGCATCTTGGGTGTTCCTTTGACCGGAACATCCTGTACCTGGACCGTACTTGATGCATCAGATTTCAAAGCACTCTCCGATTCTGATTCCAATGCTGTTACAACACTGAAATGCCGCACCCCTGCAAACACCGGCGGCGCCTTGACATCAACCCTCTGAGGCTGCACGGGTTCAGTAGAAACCGGCTCCAAAACCAATGATGATTCAACCTGTTCTATCGGGTTCTTCCCCAACACTTCCACTGGAGCATCCTGTACCCGAGAAGCCGTACCGGAAACTTCTGCTCTCGATACCCCTGGCGATTCCGGAACTGTTCTCGAAACATTCTGACGCCACCCGGTAAATACCGGCGGAACCTTCACATCGACCCCATGAGACTGCACGGGCTCATCGGAAACCGGCGC
>CAJBLH010000014.1 GCA_903953895.1 uncultured Desulfobacteraceae bacterium
ATTAAACCGTGATTGATATAAAGAAATGGGCAAATACAGCGTATTGGTCATAGATTTTGAAACAACCGGTCTTTCGCCGGATAACGGGGATAGAGCAATAGAGATCGGTGCAGTTCTTATCCAGAATAACCATATCTCTGATCGTTTTCAAAGTCTGATTAATCCTAAAATGCGTGTCAGCAGTTTTATTGCTGATTATACCGGTATTACCAACCAGATGTTAAAGAAAGCACCACCTGCTGATGAAGTGATGCACCGGTTTGTTGACTTTATGGCAGACCATCATTTAGTCGCTCATAATGCCAGTTTTGACAAACGATTTCTTGATTCTGAATTGAAGCGGATCAGAGCATCCCGAAAACAGGAATTTGCATGTTCGATGTTGATATCCCGCCGTATTTATCCAGATGCACCCAGTCACAGCCTACAATCAATAATTCAATACAGAGAAATCCAAACAAATGGCCAATTTCACCGGGCATTGGCGGATGCGGAGATGACAGCACTGTTATGGATCAATATGATAAATGATCTTAAAGCGACTTATGGTCTTAGCAGTGTTCCGTTCGAGTTATTACAAAAAATCTCCAGAATGAGTAAGTCTTTGGTGCCGAAGTATTTGAAGAGAGTTGTTGAAGAACGTGCTGGATGATATTTTAAATGTCCATTAACAGTGAAGAACACGTGATAGAGTAGCACAACAAGGAGACGGAAAATGAGAAAATCAATAGTCAATAAGGCAGTTCGTATCGGGGCTGTGGTTGCCGTATTCGCATCTGGATGGTTTTGCGGGACACTGAGCCAGCGTAGCGCAGATGCTCAAATGAATGACCTTACCAAAGCTGTCATGGATAAGGTCAGCGAACAGGATGGTGCAATTGGCGCAGTGGGAAAGCTTGGTACATCCATCAATGAAATCCAGACAAATCTGAACGAGCTTCAGAAAAACGTCGATACACTCAAATCAATCAAGAAAATGCTGGGGGGATGAGATATCAGATATTGGCGGACTAAAATTGCATGAAACGGTCGGACTGGAAATGCGATATTAACTTTGAAACCAGAAGGCTGCTTTTCATGCATTTTCAACCCGTCCGTTAACGTTCTTGGCAAGACAGTGGAAGAAGGCAGTATTGTGAATCGCCGCCAATCAACAACTCAGCCAAAATCGTTTTCTAAAAGCCTGAATTTTTGGCTGGATGCGTGTATTGTGGACATATTGCTGAAAGGACTGAAAGAATTCCCCTGGATAAATATCCCGGCGACCGTTATCCATAACATTGGGATTCTGTTGGAACCCGAACTTAAACAATCTGTCATGGCCCTGAAGGATTTTTCCCGGCGCCACGGGCTGGTCTTAATCAGCAGCGGCAGGCTTGATAACCATCGCCTCTATCTGACAAATGAACTTGGAGACACCTGTCTTGACCTGTCTGATGTAACCTATCAACTGATTGATGGAGAAAGCATTGATGAAATATCGTGATCTGATCCAATTCGGACCCATTACTTCGGTGGTCAAACTGGTGGAATCATCAGAAACGGAAGTTGCCGAGAGCCTCATCAAACAATATGTTTTTTCTCAGAAAATCAAAGAAGACATCCGGGAAATTATTGTCAAAAACATCTCTGTTACTCCATCCGGAGAGACCCTTGGCATTCAGATTGTGGGCAGTTACGGCACGGGCAAGTCCCACTTGATGGCGGTTATCGCCTGCATCGCGGAAAATGAGTCGCTTCTGAGGCACCTGCAGGACGATGGGGTCCGGGAGGATTTTAAAAAGTTCGCCGGACAATATAAGGTACTCCGGTTTGAAATTGGAACGGACAAACCCTTAAAGGATGTGGTGTTTGCCCATATCGAACGTTTTCTGGAAACCCTGGGCATTCAATTCAAATTT
This sequence comes from uncultured Desulfobacteraceae bacterium, assembly GCA_903953895.1. Lineage (GTDB taxonomy): Bacteria > Desulfobacterota > Desulfobacteria > Desulfobacterales > Desulfatirhabdiaceae > RAAP-1. Next base: position 1,902 of record CAJBLH010000014.1, read on the forward strand.
GATGAGACATCCAATTTTCCCTGGAAAGTGCTGCTGCAGCAGATGATGGCTGAATTTGAGGAAGTATTTCCAGACAAGCATCTGCTGATCGTCATTGACGAATTGCTGGAATATCTAAAAGGGCGCAGCCCCATAGCTCTCAGCAATGATCTGATGATGCTGCGTCAAATGGGTGAGATATGTGATAATTCGCGATTCAAGCTGATGTTCGGTGTTCAGGAGCTGCTCTATCGTTCGCCTGAATTTCAGCATGCGTCTGAGATGATGAACAAGGTTGAGGATCGATATTCCGATCTTCTTATCACCAAAGAAGATGTCTCCTTTGTGGTCAAGGAACGGCTGCTGAAAAAAAATGAACATCAGAAAGCCCTTGTTCGAGAGCACCTGTCTGGGTTTTCCCACCTTTTTGAAGATATGCAGAACCGTTTCAATGAATATGTGGAACTGTTTCCGGTTCATCCCCGGTACATCCACCATTTTGAGCGGGTTAAACACGGCAAAAGCCAGCGGGAAATCCTGAAAGTACTGAGCATCAATTTTGAAGCGATCATCGATACTGATGCGCCATCCCGGACACCGGGCCTGATCACCTACGACAGTTACTGGAAAGAACTGTCCAGTTCCATGAACACCATTCCGGATATCCGAAAGGTCAAGGACATTTCAGAAACAATTCATGAAAAAATCAACGCCTATTTCACCGGCGCACGGTCCAATAAAAAACCGGTAGCAACCGCCATTGCCGATGCCCTGTGTCTGTCCATTCTCTGTGACGATCTGAACAAGAAAAACGGCGCCAGCCCCAAGTCTCTGTGCGACGACCTGTGCATCACCCTGCCGGGGGTTGATGATGGCGATCTGCTTCTTGCCAATGTCGAGACCATCGCCAAGCAACTGGTGACCGCAACCAGCGGTTCGTACATCGATGTCAACGATCAAACGCATGAATTCTATATCCGGGTGGAGGGAGGCAGAAATTTTGACCAGGATATCAAGGATTATGCGGAACAGGTGCTTTCACGGGACCCGGGACGATCCGATGCCTTTTTCTTTGATGTCATGCAGCATATCGTCCTGCTCAATCAGGACGCTTATCGGCCTGGATTTAAAATTTTCGAGCACAGCCTGAACTGGCTGGATAAAAAATCGTATCGCCTGGGCTACATTTTTTTTGGCAATCCCAATGAGCGCAGCACAACGGAACCGATTCAGGAGTATTATATTTTTTTCTGTCCGATATTCTCAAAAACAAGCATCAATGAAGTTGCCGACGAAGTCTATTTTGACATGTCTGACCTGAGTGATGAGGTCAAAAACGCCATCCGGTTATTTGGAGCGGCCAAAGCCCTGGAAGGGCCCGCCCCCAGCCATCAGAAAAGCACATTCAGGGACAAACTGGATATACTGCTCAAACGTGCCACAACTTTGCTTGAAACCGAATATCTCGAAAAAACCAATGTGATTTATAACGGCCAATGCAAACCCCTCAAGTCGTTTTCACTGCCGGCGGAAGGCAGCACAAAAGAACAGATTTTCAGCAATGTCGCCGCCCGTCTGCTCAACACCCACTTCAACGAAAAACACCCGCACTATCCGGCTTTCAAGGATTTGAACCGCCCGATCAGCAAAGACAATTTCGATGGGATGATCAAAAACGCCCTGACCAGAATCGTAAAACCAGGCCAGGCCAACCGCGATGGCGAGGCGATTTTAAGCGGACTCGGGCTTTGGGCCGGTACCAAGGTCGACATCCAGAATTCACGGTTTGCCCAGGGCATCCTGGAAAAGCTGGCGGAAAAAGGAGACGGCGTTGTTCTGAACCGGGACGAGATTCTCTATTGTCATTATGCGCCACACAATCTCTGGTATTCATCGGATTATCATCTCGAACATCAACTTGAGTTTGTCGTTCTGGTTGCGCTGGTATTTACCGGCAAAATCGAAATCACCATCACCAGCACCCGAATGATCAATGCGCTGACCATCGATGAGGCGCTGAAGGTGGACGGCAATGACATGTTCTGTTTTGCCAATGTCAAATCCTCCAAAAAGATACCGGGAGAGGCCATCCGAACCCTTTTTGAATCCTTGGGTTTGCCGGATCTGACCGTTGAACTGGAGAAAGGTGAAACCTATATCCAGATCGCCACCAAAGCAAAGGAAATGGTCGATCGGACCGTCAAGGCAAAAACATTGGCGGCAACAGGCATCAAATGCCGAAACATTGCGCTGATTCCCGAGGAACAGGTTCTGGCGCACCAATCCGCGCTTGAACGGCTCTCGACAACCCTGGATCAGATTCAGCCCTATAACACCATCGGCAAACTGAAAAATTTCCCCTTTTCATCTGACAGCCTGAAAGAGATTTTCTCTGCCTATCAGCTTTGCCCGCAAATTGAACAACTGCATGACCGGTCTCAGAAATTTTCAAAACTGGTCACCTATCTGGTTCAGGCGCGCTCATTTCTGGCATCGGAAGAACAGCCGCTGATTGATGATATCCAGAACGCCATTGCACAATTGCCGCAAAAGCTTTCATCCAGCGACAAAACCGAAATCACCCGGTACGAAACCACGCTGAAGGCGATTATTGACCGGTATGCCGATTACTATCTGGCAAGCTACACCCGATACCGGCTATCAAGAGAATCGGCGCTGCAAAAAGAAAAAATCATGACATCGGACACCAAGCGGATTTGCGACATCATCCGCGATGCCGATTTTTTATCGGCCTCGGAGTACCCCAAGTGGCTGGAGATCATCACAACCCTGAAAGAAGGGGATGAAACCGTAACCAAAGACCGGGTGAAAGAAGAGCCCTATCACGATTTCAACCCGAAAGACCATGCCGGAAAGCCCATTTACCGAATGGCCGACCTTGAGGAACAGCTTCAGATTATCCTGGATAAATGGATCAAAGCCATGCGTTCCATTTTCAAAGACCCAAGTGTAGCGGATAATCTGGATCTGCTGAATGCGGAGGACCAGGCCTTGGTAGAAAGCTTCAGAAATGGAACCTGCGATCTGACTGTCGCCAATGCGCCCAAATTGCGGAATCTGATTGCCACACTCTCCAAGGGGATCGAAAAGGTCGAACTGACCGCAGAAACCATCACATCTATATTCAGCAAACCATTGACGCCAAACGAGGCCATTTCGGCCATAACAGACTGGATCAATACGCTCTGTGAAGGAAAAGAGCGAAGCAAAATACGGATGGTATTGAAAGGGTAACCGGAGTGAAAGATCACACTATGGACGATGGGCGGGAACATGTCAGAAATCAGCTTCGGATGACAGACATGATAATATTCCCAAAATCCCAGCGACACCACATTGGAATCGTGTTGACAGACACCCCGGATATCCGTTCTCTTCCCATTTTTCAAAACCCGATGTCGCCGGTTGATATGGGAAAAGAACTGGCGCAGTGTTTGCGAAATCATCAGAAAATAGCGGAAGAAGGCGGTATTGTAAAACCCCGCCAATCAATAACTCAGTCAAAATCGTTTTCTGAAAGCATTTATTTTTGGCTGGATGCATGTATTACGGACATACTGCAGAAAGGGCTGAAAGAATTCCCCTGGATAAACATCCCCGCAACCGTTATCCATAACATGGGGATTCTGCTGGAACCCGAACTGAAACAATCCGTCAGAGTTCTGAAGGATTTTTCCAGGAATCACGGACTGATCTTAATCAGCAGCGGCATGATTGATAATCATCGCCTCTATCTGACAAAAGAACATGAAGACACTTATCTTGACCTGTCTGATGTAACCTATCAACTGAGCGAAGCAAAATACGAATGGGATTGAAAGGGTGACGGGATTGAAAGATCACACTATGGACGACGGGCCGGAAGAAGTCAGAACTCTGCTTCGGAAGAGAACACGAGTACCGCAACCTGAAGGCCTTCCCATTGTTGAAGATGCCGCAAAACCGCGCGCAGCCCAACCAGTGACCTGCCTGGGAATGCCGTTTGATTCCGAGGACAGCAGGCGGGAATATTTCAGAAACGAGCTGCGCGGGAAACTGCCGGAACTCAAGCAGATGGAGGGTTTCCCCATTGGCAAAGATGAAGACATCATCGCTCTGAGCGACCCGCCCTATTACACAGCCTGCCCCAATCCATGGATCAATGATTTTATTGCCGAATGGGAAATGGAAAAAGACGGCATCCCCGGCAGAGAACCGGATTTTCAGGTGACTGAACCATACGCCAGCGATGTCAGTGAAGGAAAGAACAACCCCATTTACAATGCCCACAGTTATCACACCAAAGTACCCCATCCGGCCATCATGCGCTATATCCTGCACTATACTCAGCCGGGCGATATCGTATTTGACGGCTTTGCGGGTACCGGCATGACCGGTGTTGCGGCTCAGATGTGCGGAAACCCGGACAATGAACTGAAGCATCGGATCGAAATTGAATGGCGGCAAATGTTCGGCAAAACACCCCAATGGGGTCCACGAAAAGCTATCTGCGGCGATCTATCCCCCATCGCCAGTTTTATCGCCTACAATTATAATACGCCGGTGGATGTCGATGAATTTGAAAAAGAAGCAAACCGGATTCTGAAAGAGGTCGAAGCGGAATGCGGCTGGATGTATGAGACAATACACGCAGAATCTGGATCTGTGGGCAAAATCAATTTTGTGGTATGGAGTGATATCTTTATCTGCCCTCACTGCGGGGGAGAAATCATCTTCTGGGACGCTGCAGTGGATAAGCAGACTGGCAAGGTGAACGATGAGTTCAATTGTACCCATTGTCTTGCTCATCTGACCAAAAGAAGTGTCTCCAAGGCCAAACGAACTGTTTTTGATAAATATGTGTGTTCTACTTCTTCAGCAGACTCTGTAGAAATTGGCTCCACAATCAGTCAGACAAAAACGGTACCGGTGCTGATTAACTATTCTGTCAAAAAAAAAAGACATAGAAAATCCCCTGATGAATCCGACTTTGCTCTGATTCAGAAAATTGATGGAATGGACATCCCGTACTGGTATCCAACAGATAAAATAATAAAAGGGGATAAAACGGGCGAGCCACTTAGGGAAGGTATTACCCACGTTCATCATTTTTATACGAAGCAGAATTTGTGGGTTATGTCCACTTTTTGGGATAAAATAAATAATTTGAGGAATAATAGGATCGCACATGCATTAAAGTTATCCCATTCTTCCGCCAATCCAACATTATCAAAAATGAGGAGGTACAGGGCGGATAAAAAAGGAGGTGGGGTATTGCCAGGAACACTTTATATATCATCAATAACAACTCCTCCCAATGTGATTTTGTCGATTTCAAGAAATATAGATTTTGTCTATAATGGAATAGTTGAAATTCAAAACAACAATTGTAATTCAATTGTAAGTACAAGCTGCGCATCCTATTTGCCAATTTCAGATAACAGTACTGATTACATTTTTACTGATCCACCGTTTGGCAATAATCTCATGTATTCTGAGCTCAATTTTCTCTGGGAAAGCTGGCTCAAAATTAGAACTAACAACAAGACTGAAGCTATTGAAAACAGGTCACAGGGAAAGACTATTCAGGACTATCAAGTCATCATGACCCGCTGCTTTAAAGAGTATTTCAGGATTTTGAAGCCGGGTAAATGGATGACTGTGGAATTCAGCAATACCAGTGCAGCCGTGTGGAACGGCATTCAGATAGCTTTGCAACGAGCTGGGTTTGTCATTGCCAATGTAGCATCAATTGACAAACAACAAGGAAGCTTTAATGCTGTTACTTCAACAACCGCAGTCAAGCAGGATCTGGTCATCAGTTGCTACAAACCCTCGGATAATTTTGAGCACCAATTTACAGACAATACCGGTAACACCCAAAGCGTGCGGATGTTTCTGGAAGAACATCTCAGGCACCTGCCGATTCATTTTGCCAGTAATCAAAAAACCACAGCCATCATCGAACGCAGTCCAAAGATTCTTTATGATAGGCTCATTTCTCTCTACATCATGCGTGGGCTGCCCGTTCCGCTGGATGCAGCAGATTTTCAGGAATTGCTGGTATCAAAATTCATCGAGCGGGATGGCATGTATTTCCTGCCGGACCAGGTTGAAGAATATGATGAAAAAAAGGCTGCCATGCCGCAGTTTGAACAAATGGCCATTAATTTTGAAACCGAGCGTGACGGGTTGGAATGGCTGAGGATCGAGCTGAATAAAACATCGCAAACCTATTCCGATTTGCACCCAAAATGGATGAAGGCCATTACCGCTGTCCGCAAAGGGGATATCCTGCCTGAATTGAAGGTGCTTCTGGAAGAGAATTTTATACAGCTTTTGGACGGCAAATGGCGTTCGCCGGATATTCACGAGGCCAAAGACCGCGAAATTATGCGGAATAAAAACCTGTTGAAAGAGTTCCATGGTTATTTAGAACTGGCCCGCAATCCCAAAGGAAAACGCCTGAAAGATGTCCGGGTGGAGGCCCTTCTTGCCGGCTTCAAACACTGCTGGACGAACAAGGATTTCGTCACTATTCTGACAGTTGCCGACAGAATTCCGCAGAATATCCTGCTTGAAGACGAACAGCTTTTGATGTTCTACGATATTGCCAAAGAGAGAGGGTAAAGTGAGGCACTCGATTCATTTTCAGAAAAATCGGCTTCAAACGATAAAAAGTCTGTTACTTGTTTAGGACTACCCCAATGACGAGGTATAGCATTATGAATACAAAGGAATTGCTTATAAACGAGATTGACGAGGCACCGGAACCGCTTCTCATAGAAGTGCTTGATTTTGTACATTTCCTGAAGGCAAAGAGAGTTCGGGAAAAGCTGGATATCGCCGTAATGAGCGAATCATCCTTATCAAAAGATTGGCTTAAACCCGAGGAGGAAGCGGCTTGGCAAAATTTATAAAAGGAGATGTCGTTGTCATACCATTCCCGTTTTCTGATCTGAGCCAATCCAAGCGCAGACCAGCGCTCATTATAGCTTCTCTTGAAGGAGACGACAAAATCCTCTGTCAAATAACCAGTAAAACCATCAAAGATATTTACGCAATTTCAATCGATGCAAATGATTTTGACATCGGAAGTCTCAAGCAGCCCGGCAATATCAGACCCAACCGGCTATTGCGGACAGCCACATTATTTCATATCGGGCGGGACATATAAATAATGACAAATTGAACCAGGTTGTTGAAAAGCTCTTAGAAATCATTAAGCAATGATAACAATCATTCCTTGATCTGTTCAAGGAGAGTGGCACCCGGACCATTTGTTGAAAAATCGGCTTCAAGCTGTTCATCCCATAATTGTTTGTCTGCCTGAATGAACCAGTGCAGCAAAGATGTTTTTTCGATATCGGGTAATGTCAGAATGGCCTGTTGAATATGTTGTTTTGAAATGCCTGTTACAGAACTCATATCTATCTCCCATGACTGTATTGTTTTTATTAACTTACAACAACCACGAATAATGTCAATATGATGTAATTCAATGGCATCAAAAAATAAAGGCTCATCGTGGATTGACGTGAAAGCCGGGTACGACAATCGTTTCGGTCGATTTGGTGAATGATTTTATTTGCCGCTGGTTCCCAAGCTCCAGCTTGGGAACCCAGTCGGGAAGCTCC
>CAJBLH010000015.1 GCA_903953895.1 uncultured Desulfobacteraceae bacterium
CGGTATTGTTCCATTCAACGAACAATGCCTTGCGAAGCACTGTGTTCCAGGCTGAAATATCAATGGAGGCAATCCGTCCCGGATTGTATTTTTCGGTCAGCAGCTCCCCGAACCACCCCACCAGACCCGGCTGACCATGGGTCGCCTCATATACGCTTCGAATGACCTCCGGATCGACGATCTGCCCGATTTCCTGTTGGTACTGATCGAACAGGTCCATCACTTCGTCCAATGTGAAATTGGGAACGTGGAGGCTCCTCTGGATATTGGACAGAGAGCCCCGCTCGCTGTCCAGTCCCAAAACGGCACGTACCCCGATCAAAGCCAACCCGTGAATACGATACTGGTTTCGATTCAGATAGATATCTCGAAACAACGACACCAGGCGATCAATGACCACAGCAGGCAGGCTGTCGAATTCATCGATAAAAAGAATCAGCGGTTTTTCAAATACGCCTCGGCTGCGATGAAAAAGATATGTCCATGCCTCGTAAGTTTCCGGAGCAGGAACGTCCATGGAAAACGTATCTAAAAACAGCTTGGGAATCTTGTTCAGAAATTCGACAACCGGATTTTCTGTAATGAAAGAAAGCCCTTGCATAGACATCATGCCGATGGAAAACCGATCTGGATATTCGGCCTCGATCAGATTTCCGACCTGCTGTGTCAGCCATGTCTTCCCCGTCTGCCGAGGCGCCCAGATGGTGAAGTAATGTCCGCCTTTTTCCGGATGGCCAAGCATTTGATCAAAACATTGCCGCACCAGCAATTCTCTGGGCACACAAAAATGAAGTTCATTGTCCACTGGTCCGTAGGAGTGAAATCTGCGCATTGGTGTGTCCTTTCATTATGGCGAATTCATCGTTTTCCAAATTTCATCGCTCCGAATGCATTCCGGCAAATTTTTCATGAAACTTGCCGATCAACTCCAGCATTCAGTTTTCCATTGCACACATGGTCAAAGCTTTTCTTGATGTTCTACGTCAAAGCAACGGCGGACCAGCATGTCTATAAAATATTGCCGCTTGCAATCGACCCGCGCATTCCTTCTATCGTTGAAAAAGACACCATGGTAGGGTGGGTTTCAGACCCGACCCTACAGATGGTTATGCTTAGCATGCTGTTTTGATTGCAAAATGGAATTATTTCCAGAAGGCACGGGGCTGCAAATGGGGCAGGCCTGGAGCGCAAAGGGTTTTTCCAGGCGGCATGACTCGAGAAGCACCGCGTTTTGCAGGATGTCACTTGTAGATCCGTCGGCTTCGACCCGGCCTTTTTTCAAGACGATGGTTCGGGCGCATAAATCCAGCACCATGTCGAGATCGTGTGTGGCCAGGATTATGGTGTGCGCGAAGGTTTTCAGAAGCTGGATGAGTTGTCTTCGGGACTTGGGGTCCAGATTGGACGTGGGTTCATCCATGACAAGAATGCTGGGAGACATGGACAGCACCGACGCAATGGCGACAGACCGCTTTTCGCCACCGGAAAGCCTGTACGGCGGCCGATCCTTCAGGTGAAGCGCACCGACCGTTGTCAATGCCTGAGTCACTCTTTCTGCAACATCTTCCGGAGGCAGCCCCAGATTCAGAGGGCCGAAGGCGACATCTTCATATACTGAGGGCATGAAGAGCTGATCGTCCGGGTCCTGAAACACCATACCCACCGTACGCCGTACATGATCCAGCGTTTTGCGGGTCAGGGGAAAATCACCGATGCGGACCGTTCCGGTTTCGGGAATGAGGCATCCGTTCAGATGAAGCAGAATCGTGGATTTTCCGGCCCCGTTCGCACCCACGATTGCAACGGTTTCCCCATGCGTGATCCGGAACGATACGCCATGCAGGGCGGCGTTGCCGTCCGGATACGTATAGTGCAGATCCTTCAGCTCGACAATGTGGTGACTCATCCGATCAGCCCCGTGATCCTTTCACCCATCCACTGGGGAATGTCATAAAGCCGCATCAGAACAAACAGAGCCGACCACCCCAATACAAAAACCCCATCCCGACGGCAGAATGCCAGTGGCCGGGTCATCCGGATTTCCCCATCAAATCCCCGACAGCGCATGGCCCGGTGAATCCGCTGCGCACGATCCAAAGCTCTCAACAGAAGCTGGCCGATCATGGAAATAAAGACCGAAAAACCCATTCCCCTTTTTTCGAAAACACGAAGTGACCTGGCTCGTACCATTCGGGATGCCTCATCGATCAGCACAAAAATATATCGATATAAAAAAAGAAGTTGCACGGCAAAGACATTCGGAACACCCATTTTTTCCAGAGACATACAGATCGATGCAAAACCGGTGCTGGCAATCAACGCCAGAACCGCACCCACCGTCAGGACAAAACGCAGCATGATGGACACAAAAGAAATCCACCCGCCGGAAATGCCTATCGGCCCCAGATGCATCACAACGGCGCGATCGATAAGAGGATTGAACATCCCGATAAAAAAGGCAAAAGGTGCAGCTATCAGGATTTTTTTCAGCAGATACACCAACGGCAAATCTCCCAGAGCGATCAAAACGATGGGATAAACAAAAAATGGAATCAACCCGGTGATTTCGTATTTGCCGAAAGAAACAACACTGATGAGATACAATGCGGTGGCAATCACTTTTACGCGGGGATCCAGCCGATGGATAGGACTCTGCAGACGGGAAAGGCTGTCGAGATAACTGATATCCAGAAATGACGATGCGATTTTTGCCATTATCTTGGTCTGTACCGCTTTTTCAAGGCAAAAGCATTAAACCCGGCCAGTCTCATGGTCATCATCCCCCCGACCAGACATAATATGGAAGTACCCGCAATATCAGAACAAATCATGACAACAAGTTCCGCCGATGGAATCTTGATGTTTTGAATCAAAAAAAAGGCCAAACATGCTCCACATGGTGGCGCTACGCCGGCCTTCATGACCCATTAATGTATGTTTTTTCCAAACCGTACTACAGAATATTCATGCTCTGTATCTTGTTCATAAATACACAAGACATCCCTTTGAGTCAACCTGTTTTTAACCATCCGCACGACGGATAATTTTCACGATAAATGCCAATTCTTGAAGTTTTTTCAACGCATGCAGTGTCGAGTCGTCGTCAATGACAATGACTTATGCCAATACATGCTGATCCAGAACAAAGCAGGTAAAATATCCTGAAAATACCATTTCATCATTTCGCGTTACGGTAACTGCGACAATTTGTTTTTTTCCTTGTCTGGCTTCTGCGGTTGCCGCTGCAATTACTGTCTCCCCTGCCCTTACAGGCTTCAAGAATTTTACTTCGGCAGCCCCCAGCACCACATTCGGATGATTGACCGCAATCATGGCGGCATAGTCTGCCAGACCGAAAATATACCCCCCGTGGACGAGTCCAGTCGCATCTACTGCCATGGATTTATTTGTAAGGAGTTCAACCCGACTTGCACCTTCTTCAAGATGCGTCGGGGTTCCGAAATGTTCCTGGTTGATTGCCTGATGCGTTCGAATGGTCATCATGACACTTATCCCTCCACGGCATTCTGTTATCTGAAACCTGCCCGCTCTCAATTAGCCCGGGTTTGGCGATAATACCAGTTCAACTGGCCGGCGTTGCTGTCCTCATCGATATTCTCCATCCCGATCATCTGTTTGGCCTGAGAAATCGAAACAACTTCCTTGAGTTTCCACTGCTCATCGAGTCTGCCAAAGGTCCAGAATTCTTCGAAAGGCGTTGCATACGGCTGCTCCCGGACAGTCTGATCCCCTTTTTTAACGACCGCCTGGGCATGCGCATCGATACGCACGGTGTATTCGTCGCGGGCCGATTCTGTGTAATTACGAACATGAATCAACTCGGCTTTGCGGACACACAGGTTGCGGTATTCGATCCGCAAGCCTTCCGTTTTCCATCTCTGCATCTGCGCATCAAGACTCTGCGCCACATCGGGAAAAATGTCGCCGGTCGGTATCTGCTGCGGGTCTCCGGATTCTCTGGCCAGATAAACACTCATAAAGACTTGCCTGGCCCGTTCCAGCATTAACCGACGGTTCCAGAGTTTGTCGGTCTGCGCCAGAAAATTGAGGAGCCGCTCGATACGCGTGGCCTTCTGTGCTTCTTCCTTTCCCACCCAGGCGGCATCCGTACCTTCTTTGGCGGTTTCAGCGTAAATGTTCTGGATGTTCTCGTCTGTCAGCATGGCAACGAAGTTTTCTTCCTTAAGGATGTCGGACTCCCCGGCCTGCTCGATTTCCCGCAGCACCCACCGGTTTTCAAAACGCTGGAAGGTCCAGAATTCCTGAAATCTGGCCGATGACCGGTCACCCCGAAGAAATGCGCCGGTACGACTGTCTGTGTAGTAATCCTTGGCTCTGGCCGATATCAGTGCCGAAAACTCCCGCTGATCCGCCTTTTCGGTGTAGCGCATGTTCACCATATCGATCCGCTCCACTTTGATATCCTCGATGTGGTCGATTTCATTGTTCCGGATCATTGCCTGAATTTGGGAATTGTGCAGGGCATACAGCGCAGGCATCAAAAGCGGTTTCATGGGGCCGTACTCCCTGGCCTGCCAGCATTCCTGAAGTTTCCGGAAGGTGGTTTCAACCAGTTTCTTCAGCTCGGCAGGATTCATGTCCGGATCCTGGGCGGACACGAATTGAAAGAGTTTTTCCGTCTTCCTGGCTTTGCGATCGATCTGTGACCGGCTGTAGCGATAGTCCAGTTCCTCGGCCTTGGCGGCCCCTTTCGAAAACGTCTTGGATCTTCTTCCACCGGCCAAAAACGTCTTAACCATCACAATGATCATAATAATTGGCAATACAGAGAAAATGCACAAAAAGACAATAACCACCCACCACGGGGCTTCCCCCTGAGAACTGCCGGAGCTGCTGGAACTCCTGGAACTGCTGCTGGATCGTGAACCACCGGAACTTCCGCCCCCTTTGTTGTGGACTGCCAGACCACCCGCCAGAAAGGTATTGGGCTGGTCTGTCTGGAGATTGAACACCGGAACCGTCTCATTGACGGTTTCCATGGAGAGAATGTGCTGCTCGGATAACATCTCGCCGTTCCAGGCAAACACGGTATCGCCTGGTTTCAATGCTTCCAGGGTTTTGAAGGTTCCCGAACCAACATAAAAAGGGTGTTCCGGGGTTACCCGAAGCGTGGTCTGATCCGTTTTCAGCACCAGATATTCATTCACCTGGTGATGAAATACCTCGCGCACCCTTGCTGTCACCATGCGGCCTTCGGGCGTGAAAGCCAGCAATTCTTCACCCTTACGCACCGTACTGATGGGTATCTCTGAACCATCGGATCGGAGTACCGGTGTTTCGGGCAAAAAACATCCCTTGTTGTGAACCACCACCCCATTTGCCGCAAAAGTGCCTCCGGGGCTGACCAATAAATTATAGGCGGGAAGATCGGCTGAAACGGTTCGGATGGCGTCTATCCGAACACGCCGAAGATCACCCTCTCCGGCCAGATATACCATGTCTTTTTCCCGGAGTTCCCTGGCCATCCGGTACTCACCGGGAGCCACCATGATCGGATGTTCTCCGGTGACCCGCAATTGAGCGCGTCCGGCGGAAATCTCCAGATACCGTTCGGGATCAGCCTGGTGAAAAGCCAGAACTGTGGCTGCTTCCATTCGCCCTGCCGTCAAACACCATATGGTATCCCCCGGCTGAAGTTTCTCGATCGCAACCGTTCCGGTTGGCGTCAGGACGGGCGTCCCCTGCTCGATGCACCCTCCACCGCCACGTGGCCAGCCGGCAAAAGGGGTCATCATGACAAGCAGCAATGCAGCCAGTGCAAGCGGTCTCTTCATGTATACCTTCCCAACACTCAGTGAAGGGCTGCGATCAAGCCGCCCAGGATTGCAGCCGCTACGACGATACTGACGCCAAGAATGGCGGCAGAGACCAGACGGCCGAAATACTCTGCAACCGCCTGATTCCCTCTGGCAATCTCTTTCTGCTCGTCGATGTTGGGGGTCAGCCGGTCGATCAGCCGCGGAATGACGGCCGAGGCCGCCATTACCAGAGCCGTTCCTACCAGGCCGGCTATTACCGAAAAAACTATCGACCATCCAATGTTGCGAATTATCTCAATCATGGGATTTCCTCATCGCTTCCTTCTGAATTCGTTCGGGGTTCATTGATATTCTGAAAATGGGCAGACAGACAGCGTTGTCTTGTCGTTTCAAGTGAAGAGTAGAGAGACACGAAAGCATTTTCCGTTTGGAAACATAGAACAAACTGAAGGGTGTTTGTCAAGAAAAAATGCCCTCAAATGGATATCAAAAAGGCTCATGGCCATAAACGCATCATAATTATTGGTTTCCGTTTTGGCTGGGGATGAATGATAAACTTCTTGATTTGTCGTTCATATTTAAACTATAGGCATGCCGATAATATCGATTCACTCATACCACCGAAATGTTTAAGGAGATCAGGTGCCATATAAAATCGTAGGTGCATCAGCCCCATGGGCGCTTCAGCGGTGTCGAGCAGGCATGGCGAAGGCAATTTCGATCCGGCTGTCCGCATCGGCATTCAAGAGGATCAGGCTGGGCTGGATTCAGCAAAAGCCATCCTTTCCCGCGCGCTGGAACTGGTCGAGCTGATTCACGAAAGATGAACAAACGGAGCTGAACGGAAACAAGGTATTGGCATTGATCACCATTTGGCCGGCCCCCCTCCCCTCCCCGTTCAGATATTAAACACCCATGAAAGTCGGCATTCTTTTTCATAAAAATCCGCTGGCAGAGCCGTCGAGCATCGATCTCATCCGTCTGAGAGCCATTGCTGGCGGATTGATCCGCAGAGGCATTTCAACCGAGGTGCTGGCCCCTATTGATCAGGAGGGAATCCTGGATGGGTCGATACCGCTCTTCCCGCTCCACCACCTGATGAAGGGGCGTTATGATATCATCAAAACCAGTTACCATTTTTCCATTGAATTGATTCAGGATTATGCCGGACCCGTTGTCTCACGGATCGTTCGGGTCGTGGATGACCGACTGCCCGAACGAGACGAACAATGGCGAAAAAGACTGATAAGCTGCCAGCAGCAGATCAGCCGACGCTCATCGGTTCTGGTTCTGAATAACGCAGAGAATCAAAGCCGGTGGCGCCGTTTTTATGGCCATGGCCTTCCGATCATCCTGGTTCCCACCGGATGCCCCATGCAGATTCCGGAACCCCGGAAAAATCCTTTTCACCAAAAGAAGCGAAACATTCTCTTCTTAGGCAGCATTGCAGCCCCCCGCATGATCGCCCTCATGAACGCCATGGCCGACCGGCTGGAGCATATGGCGAATATCCATATCATCGGTTTGAATAAAGCCCGCTGGTATGGCATGGCAGATGAAAGCACCCTCCATCCGTCCATCACTCAACATGGGGAAATCCGTGAAGAAGATACCTGGGATTATCTCTTTCATGCAGACATGGGTCTGGCGCTTGCCACAGGCCCCCATGTCTTCGATAACGATTTATCCAAAATATACAATTATCTGCGGGGCGGGTTGCCGGTTCTTTCCGAATCACCCGTTCTGAACAACGACCTGATCCGGCAGACTGGACTGGGAAGGATTTTTCAGTTCGGAAATGTGGAAGATTTGATTGCTGCCTCGGTATCCCTCCTTGAAAATCCGCCGACTCTGGAAAGAAGGAATGCAGCCATGAATTTTATGTCCACCGACCACGCGTGGGAACGCCGGATCGATATCTATGAAAAGTTGTTTAAAAAGCTGATCACCGAACAGGTTCAGAGTCATCACTATCCCTGAGGGTCTGCCTTATTACTTTGCGTTTTATCGCTGAGTCTGACGGCAAACTGTCTGCAAAGATTGATGCTGACTTGTGGATATAGGCTCATGATTTCAAAAAAAACCTGGCGGGTAAACGCCAGCGTCTCCAGAAAGTCCGAGACAACCACACAGGTTTCATTCGCCGCAAGACCACTGATCAGGTATGTTTCCCCGATCGTATCCCCAGGGCTCAGGGTTTTTATCGATCGCTGCCCCGAAGTGCCGTAATCGTCGAATACCCCCACCTGTCCATCGAGCAGCAGAAAGAGCGAGAGTACCGCTTCTCCTGCCTGAATCAGCACATCGCCGGCCTTATAAAACTTCTGGGCTGCACTGGCGGCAATCGCCCGGTATCCCCGAATGCCGACACCTTCAAACAGGGCTTCATTTTGTATGGCGCTGATGTCATAAATCGCTTCCGGCATTTTCGCCTCCCCTTTCATACATCGCTTCAACGCATAGCCGGCTGCCTGGACCACACCCGGGTCCCGATCGCCAAGCAGCCGTTCCACTGCCGCATAATAACGCCTCTCCGGCATGCATTCGCCGATGGTATAGGCTGCCAGCATCCGGATCATGGCGTCGGGATTCCGGGCCAATCCGGGAAGCAAACCAGAAGCCTCACGGGCCCTCATGATCGGCAGCATTTTTCGACCGCGTTCGATTTTTTCCACCAGGGGAATATCGTCGATAAGCGGCACAATGAATTTCGACAGTTCCCGATCAATAGAAGTTTCGACCATCTCCACCGATGTGGATGCCTTCCGGGTATGCAAGAACCGAAACATGAACTGCATGTCCGGAACGGCAATCCCGAGAGCGAAAAAAATCATGCGCAGAATCTGCTCGTTATTTTCATGAAGATGCCGGATGAGCAGCCCGGCACTATGCTGTTTTCCGATCGGGGAAAGCGCGGCAACGGCTGTTAGATGATAATAGGCATCTGCAGCCAGTCGAGCGATATAAGGCAACAAATCGAAGTTCCGAAGCCCGGAGTGCTTCATGGCTTTTAGAATCCCGAGTTGAATCCGGGGAGAACTATCCATCAACTCGGATTCCAGAAAGGGTTGCGCCATCTCTCCATAGCCGGCAAGGGCTTCTATGGCGATTTCTCGAACCGATTCCAGATCATCAAGCCGGGTGATCAGGCGATAAATGGCACGGGGATCGGGATCCTCCACAAAATAGGCGGCAGCCCCGGCACGGACAAGATCATTCGCATGCGCCAGTTGTTTGAGAGCGGTTTCGGCAGTCAGATTCGATGGCATTAAATGCACTGCCGCGATATCATCACGGAAAGACAACAGGCTGCCGGACATCAAGACCATGGACGTGACATCTGATTTCAGTGAAAAATCCAAAGCCATGGCGTCAAAATCAACATCATCATTCACCAGAGCCTGCTTCAACCCCTGCGTATATCTTTTTTTGAAACGCCATGTCTCGTAAAGCAGACAACCGGAAATCGCCACGGCAACCAGTGACAGCTCCCGGGGACTGACCACGGGTTTTAGGAGCATGATGATCGCTGCACCTGCAATGACGGCTGCTTTAATCACCGTACCCCGCACGAAGACCCGGCTCCAGGCGGCCACACCATCGGGAACGACATTGAAAAGCACTTTGTTCACCGGGCCGGCAATGGCTCTTTGAATGAATATGGTTGAAAACTGACCGTATGCCACAACAACGATATTGAAAAAGGGGATCAATGCCGTAAACACGATGGCGAAATTGAGCGGCTGAAGCAAAGAGGCGTTCGGCACTCCCATGCGCGCGTAGATTCGGCCCATCACAAAAAGAAAGAAGAAGCTGACCAGCGTGGTGCTTCCCCTGAAAACGCTGAGAAAGGTCAGCAGTCCATCCTCGGATGCAAAGCTGTGTTCTGAGATTATACTGAATTGATAGGTTAAAATCGGCAGCAGGATGTTGGGAAGCAGCCCTGTAACGATCAGATAGCGGACAATCGGATACTCCCGGATGATCTGCAGTATCTCGGCAGGATTTTTCCGCATTGCCTGTGGCGAAGATGTGTGTGACGATACCGGACCCAGCACCTTGCGTGCGGATGAAACCACACCGACGGCAATCAGAAAATAACCAGCAGCGGTGATGATCAGGAGAAATTCATACCCGTTCAACCTGCTTAAGGGAACTACGGAGAAACTGCCGAGAGTGGTTCCGATAACCTGTGCGGCCATGATCATCGGAAAAATGCGTTTTCCCTGCCGGGCATCGAACAGATCGCAGGCCATATTCCATAGGTAGACCAGAAAAACGGAATCCTGCAGATTCAGTATTTGAAACAGCACCGGATAGGCCATGACCATGTCGGCCTCAACAGCAAAGAAGAGAATCATGACCGAAATCGCACACACGGCCAGAAAACCGCTCAGCAGGATGTCATCGGAATATTTTCGACTCAGACGATTCAGTCCGCCAAAAACCAGAATGGTCACTCCGCCGTTGATAAGAAGCATTTCGGGAATGGCATCAGCGCCGTACCGTTTCAGAAATGTTGTGTCCACATAACTGCGAAAAATCGCCATGGTCAAAAAAAGACTGAAAAAAATCAGTACCAGCCAGAAAAATTTTCCCAATTCCTGATCATAGATATTCAATGTTTTCTTCAGAAATCGTTTCATAGGCTGTCGATAAAGTCTCCATGAATCTTTTCCCGGAAAGAACCGGCAACCCCGAATATCCGTTTGACTTGCTCTGCTTCCGTCATTAGACTTGCATATCATCAAAGCTTCTTCAAGGCAACGAGGGCATGAAAACGAACAATATCCACCGCATCCTGGTTTACACCCACAATTCCATCGGTCTGGGTCATATCTTCAGAACCCTGGCTGTCATCACCGGTATCCGCAGATGGCGCCCGGACATCGATTTTATGGTGCTGTCCGGAACCTCTGTTCCGCATATTCTTATGCGAAAAGGCATAGAGGTCGTCAAACTTCCGGGTATCAAAAAAGCGATCGATGAAACCGGGGCTCCTCTTAAACCCAGATATCTCCGGAACGTATCCGTTGATGACATTCTGGACTTCCGCCAGACCGTCATCCGGGAAGCATTTGTCTTTTTCAAGCCCGAAGTGGTGATGGTCGAGCATTATCTTTCGGGCTTATCCGGAGAAATCACCCCATTATTTACGAAAAAAATCGCCTGCAAAGGAACCCCGGAAGCGTTTGCCCTGGTTCATCTGTCCCGCGGCATCATGGGTGTTGATTCAAACCAGGTGAAGGATGCGGATCATCCCTGCCCCATATCTTCATTTCCGGAACCCTATGATTTTCGCTATGTATTCGATGATCCTGTGCCGAATGACAGCGATGGAACACAGCCAAACAGCAGGGTCCGTTATCTGGGAAGAATTGCAGAAAACAGCATCGAAGATCTGACGGGCAAAGAGACGGTATTAAGCCGTTTCCGCCTGCCTGAAAAACCAATTATCCTGATCTATCTCTCCCGCCACGGCGACATTGCCGGCCTGAGCAAAAGTCTGATGTCCGCCGTAGAAACGGCAGACATCAACCGGATTTTTCAGACTATCATGGTGGTGGATCCCTATCTGGATCCGATAATTATTGAGGATATAAAAGCCGATATCCGGTTCAGGCATGTCCGGTTTCTGCCGTTTTTCTATCCTCTGATCGATTTGATCCATGCATCGGAGATATTTATCTGCCGGGCCGGATACAATATCATCAATGAAATTCTTCTGACCGACGCCAAAGCCCTGATTATCCCGGAGCATCATCCCAGCGGCGAGCAAGAAGAACGGGTACGCCGGCTTCCGCTGAACAACATCAGCGTGTTGACCGAAGAAGACGTTCTGACATCGCCCCCGACATCTGTCCTGCTTGCGCTGATTGACCGAAAAAAAACATCTCTGGGGCTCAATTTCGACAAATACGCCATCGGCAAAAAAATCATCGATGATCTGGAAGCGTGGATTCTATATCCCGATCTCTGCCCTGTTGATTCTTTCTGACAACGATTTCTTCGATGCGGGATGAAATTTGCGCAAATTTTTCCGGCGACAGATGGCGGCAGAAATGGTTTTCAGGACTCTGATGGTTGTGCCGCGATGGATCGTAGTGATCCGGAATCAGTCCCATTGTTAGACAGAGATCGAAAGCTTCGGTGCCGGGATACGGGGTAAAGATACTGTAAATGACTTTGTGGCAAGCCAGAGCCGTAATGACATTCAGGGTATCGTTCAGGCTCTCTTCGGTTTCCTGCGGAAATCCGCCCATAAAAAAAGTTTGCAGTCGGATGCCGTGATTTCGAATGGTACAACAGGCATTCAATGCCTCCGAAACGGTAAACCCTTTTCGGATTGCCTTCAGAATGCCGTCGTTCCCGGATTCAAAGCCAAGCTGAATCATGGCGCAACCAGCCGCCTTCATCAGAGAGATGTTTTCTTCCGAAACCAGCCGCACATGAAGCTCGCAGCTCCAGTGAATCCCGGGGCAAACCCGTTTGATGGTGTCACAAACGGCCCGAAGGTATGGCTCCGTCACCCCGAATGTGTCATCTTCGAAGTGGACCCAGTCGATCCCCATTTCCTTCAATTGGATGATTTCCTGCCCCACATGCTCCGGAGAGCGAAAGCGTGTTTTTCTACCCCAGATGTTTTTTGACCCGCAGAACAGGCAGTTGAACGGGCACCCGCGCGTTGCAAAAATGCTGCTGAAAGCACTGAGCGGATAGGATTCGTAATCCTGGAGTACTTCACGGGCATGATGATGGGGAAAGCAAAGCGAATTCAAATTTGCGATGAGCTTTCTAAATGGCGTTGAAGCAAGCTGTCGCCCTTTCCTGAAGATCAGGCCGGGCACCCAATCGGGTTCAATTCCGCGTTCGAGCGCATCCAGCAATTCCACAAGGGTCTGCTCCCCCTCCCCTGCCACGACCATGTC
This sequence comes from uncultured Desulfobacteraceae bacterium, assembly GCA_903953895.1. Lineage (GTDB taxonomy): Bacteria > Desulfobacterota > Desulfobacteria > Desulfobacterales > Desulfatirhabdiaceae > RAAP-1. Next base: position 12,731 of record CAJBLH010000015.1, read on the forward strand.
GATATCCGCGCAATCCAAAATGTTGTTCCGGACGGTTGTCGGATGGGGGCCGCCCACCACCACCAGGGCATCCGCACAGATATCCTTGACCAAATGAGCGACCCGGATCACCGATGCAAAATTGGCGGATTTTGCCGAGATGCCGACTACCGACGGACCATATGCCGCAATCACCGACCGCACTTCCTGCCAGATATTTCCGGATGCATCTTCAAGGTTCCGCAGATATTGCACAAAG
>CAJBLH010000016.1 GCA_903953895.1 uncultured Desulfobacteraceae bacterium
AATCATAAAAAAACGACCAGGGGCTCCGCCCCTGGACCCCAAATAAACAAAGGATCAAATAATCAAATGAACCACATCATCGCGGACGCGAACGCACTCCAAACACCCGGTTGTCATCCGAGTACCTCCGGTTGTACGAGGGCTCGGTGCCGCTGTTGAAGTCGAAGTCCCACGCCGACGACGAATCTTTGGGTTCGGCCCATACCCACCAACCGGTAGTTTTAAAAGAAGTATCCATGTTTCGTTCGCCAACACCTTGCTGATACAAGGTTTTCAACTCCTGATGCGTCGGCATGCGCCAGCCGCCGCCAGCCAATCTGCAATTTGCCACCCACTGCTCGGCTTGCGCATAATTCGTATCGCGGTCAGCCCCGACCGCCCAATCAAGGCCGGTTCTGGAGTCTCTAACAACACCATCCGAAGAAACCAGGAAACGAAAAACAATTTGAGATGACAAGGTTACCGTTTGTTCTTCCAAACCGGTTTTCACAGTTCCTTTCTTGGAGACAAATTCATCTTCATGCGCAGTCAGTGTATAGTCGGAAGCCGGAAAAAGTTTATCGAATCGAAATGTTCCATCCGCGCCTGTTGTCGTTTCAAACTGCTCGTAACCTTTCATCGGTTGAGCCTGTTTGACTTCGACCTTAAGATTGGCAAACGGCTGCCCTCTGCCATTTAAAATTTTGCCCTCAACAGTGGAAATTGCCTGTTTTACGATCACAGGAGCGGGCAGAATCATTGTTTCGCCTTCTGGACCGCTCTGAACCGTCATTTTACGATCCGTTATCCACCCGCCCTTATAAAATTGAATCCGTAAGTTGGTGGGGTCGTACTGCACCGTCATCATCGGCGTGTTTACCCAGGCATCGCTCCAGGGAAACAGGGCGTATTCCGATGAGGGAAAAAGCTTTCCAAAATTAAATGTTCCATCCGATCCGGTGGTTGCCTCAAACTGCTCATATCCCTTGATAGGCTGCACCTGGCTAGCCACCACCTTGACATTTGCCATGGGCTGGCCTTTACCGTCCACAACCTTGCCTTCGAGTCCTGATTTTTTACCGCACCCAGCAGCCAACAGGCCAACCAGCATCAACACCGCCCAGAATTTCAGATACTTCATTTATGACCTCCAATATAAGATACTCGGAATTTTGAATGGGTTAATGATCGTTAAGCTATCCATCATATAACCAGCCTGCATATCTTCAGAATGCAAAATATCACGGTTTCCATGTAACGTACTTGATAAATTGCTGAGCGAACCCGTTCAGATCATCGGGCCGGCTATTGTTGCCGGGACCAGAAGCCGGCGCCGATATATCTCGGTACGATAGGGCTCTGGACTCACATAATATTGAAAAAATCAAAGGTCAATATATTTCTCTGGAAACCATCGTATTCATTCGTTCTCAAGTCAGAAATTTTCCGCCCATTTCTCCCAGAACCCCGGAGCATCGTGATTTGTGTAATCGGAGTCTGTTTCGTCAAAAGGCGCATCGATATGCAATTGTTCCTGATAGGATTGAAAAAGATGTTCACTGGCCACATCACCACAAGGAAACACCTTAATCCTGCTTCGTTGTTCCGCCCAGGGTATGAAGGATAGTGGTAAAAGGATGTTGCCGAAGTGCCTCAGACGCCGGCAGCCGGATGGTTTCGTGATAAAGAGAGGACAGTTCGGTGGCCTCCGGATTGATTTCTACGCACCAGGCCCCGTAATCTCTGGCCAGTTCCGGAAAACCGGCTGCCGGCCAGACAATGGCTGAAGTTCCGATGGCAACGAAGAGATCGCAGCGGGAAACCACATCATCGGCTGCTTTCATGACCTGATCGTTCATTGCATCACCAAACCAGGTGATATCCGGACGAAGCCAGGCGTTACAGTGAGGACAGGTATGATGGCGATATGTTTCTCCCATATCTTCAAAAACGCCATGAGTCTGGCAGCGCATCCGCCACATGCTTCCATGAAGCTCGATAACGTTCCGGCTTCCGGCGCGCTGGTGCATCCCATCGATATTCTATGTGACGATGATCACTTCAGGGTGCTGGTTTTCGATGGCTGCCAGCACCTCATGGCCTGCATGAGGATGGCATGAAAGCATCAACTTGCGCCGTATTTCATGAAATGCCAATACTTTTTTGGGATTTCTTTCGAAGGCTTTCTGGCAGGCAACATCCTGATAATCATACTGGTCCCAGATGCCGCCTTTTCCCCTGTAAGTCGGTACACCGCTCTCAGCGGACATTCCCGCACCGGTAAAAAATACGATTCGGGAATAAGATTGAAGACTATTCATATGATTAGCTCCTTGTCGTCTATTCGTGGTTATCTGCAATTTGATAAGGCGCCATAAACAAAATTCTTCATGATTCCTCCTTTCTTTTAAAGGACTTCGATCATTTTTTATATTATAAAAACGCGCGCAGTGCATCATCAATTCAACATTCAAAATTAAACAATAGGTTGACCAATTTGGAACGCCAGCGAGATATCAGGGTCTCCCGGATTACCACGTGTTCGCTATATCCGACATGCCATGCTCTCAGACCCCGGGGAAAATCCACCAACTCGCCACTTTGCGCTGATTTCTTATTGATTTCCGCAATTTCCACAGCGTCATCTTTCCCGTGAATAATTATTTCGAGGC
>CAJBLH010000017.1 GCA_903953895.1 uncultured Desulfobacteraceae bacterium
AAGTTCCAAATGTTTCTGAAGAGATACCCCCTTCCAAAGCCATGGATTAAGGTGAATCTGTTCTCTACGAAGTGAATGTACTGATGAGGAGCCGTGTGCGTAAATAGCGCAAGCACGGTTCTGAGAGGGGCCGGGACAATGGCGGAAATAAGTGAATCGACAGCGACACGTAGTAGCCGCGCGCGGCAAGGCGTCTGTAAAAGTCAGCTTGTATCGTTTCTTTTGTCTTCAAAATTGTAACCGGTCTACTCGACAGAATAAAAACCAGCCCCTCCAGTTTGACTGTCAGATCGATGCGGCCATGATTGGTGGCATCATCTGTCATGACATCCATTCCGAGTGCCGTAAAATATAGACTTTCAGAAAATTCATTTCGCAAGGCAGCAGAGCGCCAAGAAAGGATATCCCGAATATGGAATGTCATGCTGTTCCTGTTATTTCCCTGTATTGACTTTGTATGATATCTCTATTATTTAAATTATGGAAACACCTTAATGAGCCGAACAAAGCAACGCATCGGGCTCTTGAACCCTTTCCTAAGACAACCATCACTGGATAAATCTTAATGGACACCAACAGACCCAGCTATATCGATACGCTTCAAAGCGGATTGTTGAACAAAAAGGTTCGACAGGCTGCCGAAATTCTTCAATCCTGCAGGCTATGCCCCAGACAATGCAACGTCAACCGTCTTGGCGGTGAAAAAGGTATCTGCCGCACCACGGATCAAGCCGTTGTTCACGAATATCACGCCCATTTTGGGGAGGAAGCTCCGCTGGTAGGCCGATTCGGATCTGGAACCATTTTCTTTACCCACTGCAATTTAAAGTGCAATTTCTGCCAGAATTTCAACATCAGCCACAAAGGCACCGGGAAACCGGTTTCTGATGTCGAGCTGGCGGATATGATGCTGAAACTGCAAGAAGAAGGCTGCCACAACATCAATTTTGTCACCCCATCACATGTCGTTCCCCAGATTCTCTCTGCTGTTACGCTGGCAGCCGAAAGAGGGCTCACTCTCCCCTTGGTCTATAATACCAGCGCTTATGACGCTGTGGAAACCCTGCGCATCCTCGATGGTGTCATCGATATCTACATGCCGGATTTCAAGTTCTGGGATCCGCGCACTTCAGATGTCACCTGCGGGGCCCCCGATTATCCCGATGCCGCCAGAAAATCCATTCTGGAAATGCATCGCCAGGTCGGAGATCTGGTCATGGACGCATCCGGCCTGGCAAAACAGGGGCTGCTTATCCGCCATCTGGTCATGCCGGACGGTCTATCCGAAACGCGAGAAATCATGAAATTCATTGCATCCAAAATTTCCGTGAACACTTATATCAATGTCATGCCCCAATATCATCCCAGCGGCGATATCGGCAGTGTAAAATCGCTTCGACGGCAGATCACGCCGCAGGAACATGCCCTGGCGGTTCAATATGCTCTGGAGGCCGGGCTGACCCGGATCGACAACAGATAATCCAAGAAAATGCAATCAGCCTGTTTTTTAAAGCGAAGGATCAAATGACATCTTCAACGACAGACTGGCAGAGTCGGGTGGTTTCTCCGGAAAAGGCGCTCGAGCGGATCGAGCCGGGAATGAGCATATTCCTGGGTACCGGTGTCGGAGAGCCCAGAACCCTGGTCAAACATCTGATGGCATCCGAGGCCGGCAATCTGATGGATCTGGAACTGATTCAGATCGTCAGTTTCGGCGACGCCATTTCCCTTCAATCCCTTCAGTCCAACAGATACCGCCTGAAAACTTTTTTTTCCGGATGGGTGGCTGGCGAGGCCATTGCCACCGGCCGGGTGGATCTGATCCCCAGCCGGTTTTCAGATATCCCTCTGCTCATCGCGTCCGGCCAACTGCCGGTGGATGCGGCCTTTATTCAGATTACACCGCCGAATGAAGCCGGGTATTGCAGCCTTGGCATTGCCGGAGATGTATCCCGCGAGGTGATGGAGCGGGCTTCTCTGGTCATCGGCGAAATCAATGATCAGATTCCCCAGACCTTCGGCGATACGTTTATTCCGGTTTCGGATTTTCACCTGCTGGTTCACGCCACGGAACCACCGCTGTATTTTGACCGCTGGCCGGTGAATGACATCATGAATCGGGTGGCGGAAAACGTGGCCTCCGTCATTGAGGACGGCAGTTGTCTCGCCTATTCCATCGGATCATTGTTCGATGCGCTCAGTCCCCATCTGTCCCGCAAGCATCATCTTGGCATCCACACGGCCATATTTACCGATTCTTTGATGGATCTCGTCAAAAGTGGTGCGGTCACCAACCGTTACAAGCACTCGTTTCGGGGAAAATCCCTGGCCTGTTACGGATTTGGAACCCCGGCCATGCTCTCCTGGCTGGATCGCAATCCACTGATCGAGTTTCAGGGTATCGACCGGGTCATCAGTCCCATCCTGATCGGCCGAAACCCCCGGTTTGTCGCGATTCTGCCGGCCCGAAAAGTCGATCTATCCGGCCGGATCGCCTTTCATATCGGCAAGGGAAACGTCTCCGCCGGCCCGGGTGAAGCCATGGATTTTTTAAACGGCGCTGAAATCTCCCGTGGCGGCTATACCGTATTCGCCCTGCCCAGCCGGAATCTGAAAAATGAGCCCAATATTCTGCTGTCCGTAGAACATTTTCCCAATGAATTCGGCATCCGGGAATCGGTGAATCTGGTGGTTACCGAATATGGTGTAGCCTCCCTGAGAGGCCGGACCCTGCGGGAGCGGGCCCAGGCAATGATCGAAATCGCTCACCCCGATGACCGGCCGGGTCTGATCGAACAGGCCAAGGCGGCAAACATTCTGTATCAGGATCAGATTTTTATCGCGGAAAGCGCGCATCTCTACCCTTCGGAAATTTCGACCCGCCACACTTTCAAGGGAGGCATCACTATCCGGTTCCGCGCCATACGGCCATCGGACGAAGAAGAAATGCGCCGTCTGTTTTACCGTTTTTCCGACAAAGCAGTGTATTATCGCTATTTTTCACCCATCAAGACCATGCCGCATGCAAAAATGCAGCAGTATGTCAATGTGAATTTCGGAGAAGCCCTGTCCATCGTTGGCCTCACCGGAGATACCGGTGAAGATCAGATCATCGCCGAAGCCCGGTTTATCAAGCATACGGGAAAGCCTTATGCCGATGTGGCCTTTGTCGTCGATGAGAAATATCAGGGGGTCGGCATCGCCAGCTATCTTTATGCCATGCTGATCCGCCTGGCCAAGGAAAGAGGGCTTCAGGGTTTTACCGCGGATGTACTGACTTCCAATAAATCCATGATGAAGGTGTTTGAAAAAGGCGGCCATACCGTCAAGGCCAATATTTCGAGCGGGGTGTATGAGCTGACGATCGCGTTTTCTCAGGAGGCGATTTCGGCGGATGAGCTGCCTTAAACGCTTATGACATTGACGCAATGCCACCCCGTACATTCAATGACTGAATATCATAATTTGAGGAGATCGATTATGCATTGGCATGACTATATCAGCGTTGATCCGACAGTATGTCACGGTCGGGCCTGTATCAAGGGTACCCGAATCATGGTTTCTGTTGTGTTGGATAATCTGGCTGAGGGGTTGACTTCAGAACAGATAATGGAAAGTTATCCATCTTTAAACCATCAGGCTATACAGGCCGCTATTGCTTATGCTGCGGAATTGGCTCGAGAGAGAATTTTGTCCTTGGCAGCTTAAGGCGTTGCTATGAAATTCAAGATAGATGATAATCTGCCGCTCGATGCTGCGGAGTTATAGCGTCTTGCTGGATATGACGCGACAACTGTCATAGAGGAATATCTCTATGAGGAAAAGGATGTTCGCATTGCAGCGGTTTGTCAGCAGGAAAAACGTGCATTGATTACTTTGGACAATGATTTCGAAGATATTCGTACCTATCCTCCGCAGGAATATTCAGGACTGATTGTTTTACGTCTGAAAGAACAGAGCAAGAGACATATATTGAAAAATATTAAACGCCTGCTGCCGGTCATTGCTATCGAACCAGTTGAACAGTTTTTATGGTTAGTGGAAGAGGAAAAGATAAGGATTAGGGGTTGAGTTGCGGCCCTTTGCGATTCACTGACATATTATATTCAGGAAAGTCGTCCGGCTGATGACAGATCAATGAAGAAAACAAGGTATGTCAGGGTGCAGCCAGCGGGAAATCCCTGACAACGCTGGGTTGGGATACCCGGAACAAAAGCCCGCTGGTTCCCAATCTCCAGATTGGGAACCGACACCACGCAAACATCATGATCCGGAGAAACACCATGAATTTCAATGAAAAGCAGATTCTGGGAAAAACCGGCCTGCATGTCGGCAGGCTGGGTGTGGCGTGCAGCTACGGCGCACCGGCCGGGGCATTCGAAGAAGCCTTCGATCGGGGCATCAATTATTTTTACTGGGGATCGACACGAAAAAGCGCCATGGCCCGCGCCATCCGGAACATCATCGCCAAAGGAAAGCGGGATGCGCTGGTCATCGTTCTCCAGAGCTATTCGCGATCGGCCGGCCTGATGGAATCATTTTACCAAAAAGGATTGAAAACCCTTGGCATCGACTGTGCCGACGTGCTGCTGTTGGGCTGGCACAACCGCCTGCCGTCCGCCCGGATTCTGGATCAGGCCGAGGCCATGCGCCGAAAAGGGATGTTCCGCTATCTGGCCCTGTCCGGACACAACCGTCCGCTCTTTCCGGAACTGGCCAATGATCCCCGTTTCGATATTTTCCATATCCGGTACAACGCCGCCCACCGAGGCGCGGAACACGAAGTATTTCAGAAACTGGCACCGGGCAACCGGCCGGGAATCGTCACCTACACGGCCACCCGCTGGGGCGATCTATTGAAGCCCGGCAACATGCCGGCCGGAGAAAAGCCCCTGAGCGCGGTGGATTGTTATCGCTTCGTGATGTCCAACCCGGATGTGGATATCTGCATGACCGGACCCGGCAGCCTTGCTCAGATGCAAGAAGCCTTGACCGCTCTGGATCGGGGGCCGCTTTCCGCCGATGAAATGCTGCGGGTGAAGACTATCGGGGATTATGTGCATAATAACAGCCGGCGTTTGTTTTTCAATAGTTGAACAAGCGATGGCATTTCCGGAGCCGATATCTTTGGAACCTTGATCAGATAGTCTGTCACGTTCGGACCTGTATCAGATGAAAATTCAGTAGGGGGAATATTTATGCGAACTCTTTCTGCCCATTCACCGCATTTAAGCAATCTTCAGATGGAGTTGTTAAAGCTTTATTCAACAAATGTTCAGGAAAGCGATCTGATGGAAATCAAAAAGATATTGGGATCGTATTTTGCCAATAAGGCGATAAAAGAGGCAGACGCCTGCTGGGATGAAAACAATCTGAGTAATGATGTAATGGACAACTGGCTGGAAAGCCATGAATAATATTAAAATTGTACTCGATACCAACGTGCTGCTGGTCTCAATCTCTTCAAGATCAAAGTATCATTGGATTTTTCAGGAATTGCTTTCCGGATCGTTTGTGCTTGTGATAACCACTGAAATATTGCTTGAGTATGAAGAAATTCTTAAACGGAGGTTCAACATCGCTGTTGCTGAAAATGTTATCAGAGCCCTGCTTCAATTGCCCAATGTGATACATCAACATTCGATGTACTCAGACAGGTTGATTATCCACCGGTCGAAGTTGTATCAATTGATGTGTTTAAATTGCTGATACGCGGGTTGCTGGATATCCCTATCGTCAGTTAGTTCCCGATGGTAAAGAGCTGATCTGCTATCAGGAGATGGATTTCATTTGTTGTGACCTCCAACAAATCCATCATGAATGTGTTTGAAGAAAGCAGACAAACGGATTATCATGATATCATCACATTCAGCCAAGAACGGTTTCGGAACTCTCGTTTCTGTTAAACATTCCTTGACCCATAGCCCCTGCACCATCGACCAGTTGTGGCAAGATCATGCTGCCGTGTGGCAGCAACTGGGTTGGTGTCCGTCTCAGGTCAAACTCTGGGTCGGGTGTTTGCAAGATATTCATATCGAAACATCCGCATCCGGCGAGAAAACCTATCGGCTGCCCGGTAACCAGAATTCGGACAACTGGTTCGGATTCGGTCTGTATAAAGCTCTGATGCCGCTGGCTACCCGGCGATTCGATGGCTCCATCCAGAGCCGGATTGCCGAGCAGACCCTACGCCGTCTGGAACCGATGGGGTTCGATGCCGATGTGCTGGCCGACCGGCTGGAGATTGCCCAGACCCACAGCGACGAATCGCTGTATGAAGACCCGACCCTGGTAACCGATCTTCTTCAGAAAGCATACGCCTATTTGCAGGAATTCGGAATTCAGTATGTGCTCGTGGTTCTGGACGAACTGGAAACCGTTGCCGAAACCGCCACCTTCGGGCTGGAGCTCGATGACACCAAACGGCTGGACGGACAGGCCATCCGTCTGATCGGAAAAGCCATCAAGGAAGAAGACCCCCGGCGTAAACTGCCATGGCTGCGCTATGTGGCGTTGTGCTCCCCGCTTCTGGGACAGGAATTGCGGGAAATTCAATCCGTAGCCCGTCGATTCGAGCCATCGATGTGGAAGCCGTCGCTGCCATTCTCCAGCGGAACAGTCTTCCCGGCAAATTTCTTTCGATGGGATATTCGGCCGATGAACAGGCCGGGCTTTTTTCCGATCCGGCCAATCCGCAATTGTCCCAGGCACAAGTGCCCGTTTTTCTGGCCCGTATCGCCACACCGTGCCGGATGCACGAATGGACGTTGGACAAAGCCAGACAAGATTGGTACTGGGGCTATATCACCTTGGGATCCGGGTTGACGGCCAAATCCGTCTTTGACGACTGGATGTGGTGGTGCGGAGAACTGCATCTGCTCAAGCTGGCGAATCCACACGCTGCACAGGCAACCTGGATATCCGCAACCCGGGCGGAATTCGAGAATGCCATTACAGAAGCACGGAACTGGTTTGACGGAGCGGCACAGGACGGCTATCGTAACACCGTGGGAAAACTGGCACGGGTGTTTGGGGATGACCGGGTTCCGGGGCTGTTTGCACCATTGGATAGAATGCCCATCGGCACCGAAACGGTCGAGGCCGATGAAAGATTGACGACAGCCCGCCTGTTGTACGATCTGTTGAAAGCAGCGGAAGAATTCCTGGCGGCTGAGACATCGACTTCTGTATTCCTGCCCCACCTGCCGGATTTGTTGAAAAAACGATCCGACATTCTGAAAAACGTCATATCTGTTCGGCCCGTGCCGCCGCCTGTCGTGTCGTTGAGCAATATCCATACACTTCGTCTGGATGATAAATCCCGGCCATTGTATGTCCGCATCGAACAGGCACGGCTTTTTGCCGAATATGTGGAAGCCGGGGCTCAAACGATCATTCAGCGGGTGATAGAGCTGATTGCCGATATCGATACGGATTGCGCCGGTTTGACCCATTTTCCCAGAAACCTGTTTACATTGTCTCTGCAAACCATCGTCAACATCCTGGAGGGTGCGCTTCAACAGGGTGTAAACCCCAGCATGACGAGTACGACGGAAGGTACGGCCAGCTCGGAAACCCTTCTGCATTATCTTCGCTCGCTGCAACTGGACAAGACGGCAGAAAGGCTTCGCCTTCTGGCCGGGGAGGCCGGTGTGAATATAGACAACCAGACCCGGCAGCCGTTTTCTGAGGTCTCGGGCCATATATCGAGTGCCTACCGGTCTGCAAAAGAACTCTTTGTCCGTGCATCGGATCATCTGAATCGATTGAAGCGCCGATGCGGAGAAATCTATCGGATTCTGGATCCGTTACCGAACGATTATCCAGGCTCCGATCATTGCCAGGAGGCGATCCGGTTTCAACAACAGCTTATTCACATTGAAGATGCCTTTGAAGATTTGTCTGAAACCGCCAATCAGGAAAGGGAACGATTTCGTGAATCGGCCAGGAAAGGACAATTTCAAGCCATTCGGGATGTGCCGAATCGATTGATGAATCCCATTCAATCTCAACTCCATCCCATTGGCGGTTCCATCCAGAAAATTGAAAACACCATCCGGAACTATCGCGACCAAAAGCTTATGGCATTAAACGATTTATTGTCTTACGCGTTCGTGCCGCTGTTTCGGGCCTGCCAAAAAACGATTCCACAACATCTCCGTATCGAAGACATCGAAACACTCAGTTTGCATGACCTTCAGGTGCAACTGGATGGCATGATCATGCAATGGCGACAAATGGCCGCCGAGTCGCTGATAGACACTGGTTTGAATGTGGATGGCTGGATCGATCTGGCCGGTGCCATCACCCGTGGCAATATCCCGGCAATCGAGCCCGGTATTCAACAAAATCTGATCGATAGAGGCATTCTGAAAATGCGGCTGTATTTTGGAGAACAGGGATGAAGATTTTTCTGACTTCGGAACTGCATGCCCACCGCCGAGGCCGTTTTTTAGCCGCCTTGTTGGATGCCGAATCGTCGTCGGACGGAAATCTGCCGGATACCGGATACCTGTTGATGATCGGTGAGCATTTTCAACAGTCGGAACGGGCCGAGGCATATCTTTCCTGGATCAAAGCCCCCCGCCGGGTAATGTTGACGCTGCCGCCGTATCAGGAAGGACCGATAAACGATGCTTTGAACTGGAGAATCGGTTATACACGGAATGTACCCGTTTCATTGCACCCGGATAGTTTATCGGCAATGGTTCAAACCGAAGTCATCTATCGCATCGATGGAAATGACGGAGACAGCGACATGCTTTGTGATCATGGCTGGGCCGATCAAACCAGCCATACCCGTTACTGGAAAGTGCATGCCAACAGCGGCGTCATGGCTGCCACCATGCTGCCGTTATGGTCCATCAGCCTCATCAACAGCGGAGCGTACGTGAAACAGTGGCTGTCATGGTTTATGGAACAGTCGGGCAAGGTTTGTGCACCCGATGAAAACGACCGACGGGATGAAGACAAGATTGCCCTGATGCCAAACGATTACACGATGATGGTATGTTGTTATGGATGGAAGGTTTCAACGGAAGCGGAACTGAAACATAAATTAGACCAAAGCACCATACCGATCCTCTCCCTGACAGACTTCGATTTGCCAGACAATTTTGGCCGACTGAGGCGATTCGGCTTGCTGAACGATACCGGCCTGACCCCCCGAGGGCTGGAAATATTGAAAACATCGCCATATTGGGGCTATGCCGGGCAGTTAAGGAAAATGGGGATGCCATGAAAACGAACAGTCTGGCCCAGTCTCTGGCAATAGACAGTCAGTTGTGCATGCCCGGAAGCGCCGGACGGTTGCTGAAGCAGATTCGGGATATCGAGCAGATAGCACCGGCCTTTCGGGATGCCGGTCTGGTCAAAGCCGTCCGCAAACAGACTTCGGTCAATCTGACGGTATCCGGGATTGCCAGCCGTTCCTGCATCAAAAAAGCGCTGGGCGGATTTCTGTTCGCATCGGCCGCGGTGCGAACAGATCTGTTGATTCAGAACAACAAAATCAGCACGGTCGGAACCGATTCCGTATCGGAGCTGGACGATATCGACTTCGAGGCCCAGCGAAAACGACTCGATCTTGTGGAAATGCGCCACTGTTATGCACTGGTCGAACGAACGCTGAACCAGGAGACGCAAAGCCATCTGATACTCATCGACACCCCGTTGTTTATCGATCGGGATATGGTTCCTCTGAAACGGAATATCCGACACTGGAACGAATATCGAAAAACGACGGAGGCCATCGCGTTGTTCTGGACCCGACACAGACAAAAGCTCTTCCCATGGAATCCCAACGGCCCGATACTGATCAGCATCCTGGCGGAGCGGTTCAGTGCGGTTGTCAGTATTGCCAGGCAGGATCTGCGCACCGCGGAAGGACGAAAATATCTGCTGATATCGGATGGCTTTTCGGCCGATTCGGCGGAAAGACTCGACCATCTCGACGACCGGCTTACAGGAATTGGCGATACACGCTTTATCAGCGGGATTTTGGGCGGTTTCAGCCGGACCATCGCCTTCCGAATGGTGGAACACATTTCACGCATGGAACCGGCCAAAGAAGTGTCCTATGGAATGATCGGTTTTCACTTCCGAAGCAGTCCGGGCGGGCAGATTCAAATGGCCCAACTGGCGGGTGAAGAATCGGACTGGAACACGGAATTGCTGGATACCGTAGCCTGGTATCTGATGATTCTCGATTTGCAGAGTCACCGAAAAGCCATGCCGTTACCTCAGTTGCTGAGCAGGCAACAGCTTGCCATTCTTGAAAAATTCACGGAATATTACCGGCAGGGGCTCAACGATACCCTGCGAAAAAATGAAATTGAAAGCACATGGCTGTTCGGTCTGGACGAGGATTTCGATTCATGAAACACAAGGTGCTGGGAAAACTGGTGGGAAATACCGGAGACGCCGCACGGCTGACGATGGTGGTACAGGATTCTTTTTCGGTGAGACGGGGCGAATTTGTCCGGATCATGCATCAGGAACGCATCGACGAAGCGGTTGTGTCGATTCTGGGGCGTGTTACCCGAATTCATCGGTCCAACATGCTGTTCAATGCCGGTTTCGGCGATGGCGTCACCGATCTGGAACTGTTGCCGGGTGCGCACGTGACGGGCGAGAATATGTTCGCCAACCTGGAGCTGATCGGATACCGAGACCCCATATCCCGGCAGATTAAAATTCCCCGCCGTCCCCTGGATCCGGGTGTCGCCGTCGAAACGGTCGATTTTCAATTTCTGAGCGATTTTTATGAATTCAACGAATTCACCAGCCTGCATATAGGCAATCTGGTCGGGTATGAGCGCGGAGAAAACACGGTTCCGATCTTTCTGGATATCAACAAGCTGGTGACAGAACATGTCGTGGTGCTGGCCATGACTGGTTCCGGAAAATCCTATACGATCGGACGAATCATCGAACGACTGGTTGCCTTGAACAATGGAACGGTGGTGGTGTTCGATCCCCATGGCGAATACGGCAAAGCAATGGCCAAAGGACAGCTCAATTTTTCCGCCGATAAAAATGGATTCGATGATTTGCGGGATCGGGAGACTCTGCCCAAAATCCAGATGATGTTTGAACGGCTCCAGAAAGTCGGCGCGGGGATTCAGGTATATACCCCCCAAAACGAAACGTTCAAATTCAAGTATGCCGGCCATAATATGATGTTGGCGCTTCAGTTCGATCACTTCGAAATGGATGATGTGGCGGAAATTCTTCCCGGTTTGACAGAACCCCAGCAACGGGTGCTGGATGTGGCCATGCGCTACTGGCGGACGGCAGACAAAGCGGAACCTCGGGATATCAACCGGCTGCGGCATCTGTTGGGCGACGGCATCGATGAATTACGCAACTGGGACGATCTGTCGGATGCGGAATCCAGAGCCCTCAATGGCCGGAGTGCGGCCGTGGCATCCATGAAACTGTCCCGCGTGCTGAATGAAGCACAAAGCTTTTATTCCGCCACCATGGAAGCACCGACGGATATCTATCTAATGATCGGCCGACCTTCCAACATGCAGGGAAGACTGGTGATCATCGATCTGCAGGGGTTGAGCGATACGGCCAAACAGGTAGTCTGCGCCCTGATTTCCAGCGAAATTCTGCGGGCCGCTTCCAGCAAGACCGATTTCCTGAGACCTTGTTTTCTGGTGTATGAAGAAGGTCATAGTTTTGCACCGGCCGGTGGAAAGGCCGTCAGTCACCGCATCATCAAAAAGATTGCAGGGGAAGGCCGAAAATTCGGGGTCGGCTTTGCCATTGTCAGTCAGCGTCCGTCCAAGCTGGATCCGGATGTGACTTCCCAGTGCAACACATTGATCACGATGCGGCTGAAAAATCCCGACGATCAGCGGTTCATTGCCAAAGCCTCGGATATGGTCAGCCAGGCGGATCTGGATGAATTACCTAGTCTTTCCACCGGAGAGGCACTGGTCTGCGGCCGATCCATTCCGGCGCCATTGCTGGTCAAAGTCGGGGCCAAAGCCCTGATTCACGGTGGAGAGTCACCCGATGTCCTGCGCGCCTGGGGAACATTCAATGGCTGACCTGTTGGAGCGTATCATATCGGCCATGTCTTCTCTTGAATTCATCGGCCGGAACTATCCCATGTTGACGGAATGGGGAGTTCTGGACCAGGATGTGCTGATTCATAGCCTGGGATGCAGTGTCTGGAATTTATTGGGGCATGATCTTGGGTTCATTGCGGTTGCCGAGTGCCCGGCGCCGATGACACACGGTCTGGACATTCGGGCCGATTCGACCTGGTTCTGCCGGATGAAAAGAAAACCTGTAGTTCTGATCGAATTCGAACGATTTGACGGATCCAGACAGGGGCAGCAGAAACTGGATGAAAAAATCCGTAATCTGCTGGAGGCGGCCATGAGATGGGAAAACAGCCCGTCGGTGTTGATTCTCTCTGCATGGAGCAAGGGCGTGGTTTCAGCTCCCGATCTTCACGGTCTTAAAGAACGCTGCCGCGATGGATTCAGGACATCCACAGGCGTCAATGTGGTTTTCGGGAAGAACACCACACTGTTGTTCAACCGGTTCATTTTTGAAATTCAGTCGGACAGAAGTCTGATAATCACTCAAACCCGGAGCATGAGGCTTTTGTGAACATCAAATCCGCACATTTTTTGCCTGGAACGAACAAGCGACTGGGTGACAAATACCTCTTGATCGAGTGCCTGGGGGATGGCAGTCATGGCTGGGTCTGGCGGGCGGAGCGATTGTCTGACGGAACGGTCGTAGCCGTAAAAATCCCCAAAGATCCCACCAAAGAGGATCGGTTGTTGTCGGAAGGCCGGGAACTGCTAAACGTGGAACGGCACCCCAACATCGTTCACATCACCGATATGGGCAGAATTCCACCGGCCAATGAATGGTTTTTCATCGAGATGGAATACTTTCCCAGTCAAAGTCTGGCTCAGAAACTGGAGCAGCGGGCTCAACAATTCGGCAACACGTTCGAACGGCTTTTCCATATTTACGAGCAGGTGATTGCAGCGGTCGATTTTCTTTCGGAATTACCGGTGCCGATTTCCCATGGAGATATCAAACCGCACAACATTCTGATCGGCGAAAAAGATCAGGTAAAACTGACGGATTTCGGTAGTTCCGCCCTGCCCGAGGAAATCTATGTCCGGATGCGCGAGAATGGGGGGACGGTGTTGTATGCGGCACCGGAATTCTCGGATAGCATCCGTCGGAAAGGCAGCTTCGAAAATTTGCTCCGAGGCGATATCTACAGTATGGGCGTGTTGTTGTATCAACTGATTACCGGACAGCTTCCCCATGACACGCCATCTCAGGTTCGACGGCATGCCCCCTTCAAAAAACCCGGCGAGATCAACAGGAATATCCATCCGGAACTCGAGCAGGTCATTCTGCGGTGTTTGAAAAAAAATCCATTGGAGCGATATCAGACTGTACCGGATTTACGAAGTGCCTTCACCTCGGCGCGGCACCAACAATTCCGAATGCCCAGCTATTCCATTCCTGCCGTTCCCGCTGATTCCGCCGGTGATTGGTCAACGGCTGTCATGACAGCGCTGGCTGATAAAAAATATACGACAGCCGCAAGAATCGCCGAGAAGGAATATGCTCGATCTTGCGACAGCTCCGCCTTGCTTCAACAATTGTACGGGTTGTATCGAGCCAATCACCTGTTTGATTTTGAAAAAGTGTTCGATCAGGAATATGAAAAAATTCCTCAAGATGGAGATGATGCCAAGTCCATCCGTATTCTAGCGATCAAAGCATTTCTATGTCTTCGCAACACAGATCGCGCCAGATCGCTGGTCGCGCAATCCACCGCACTGGATGGCGAGACGATAGAACTGAATTTCCTCTCGGCAAATATCCTGGGGCTGGAAGCAAATTTCGCGGCTGCCAGAGAAATCTTGGAAAAAATCAATAAAGTCTCGCCCTACAAGCCCAAGGTACTGAACCGACTGATCCAGGTATGTGAGCAGATGCGGGATTACCGTGCCGCTGCGGGTTATCTGCGTCATGCGTTGCGGGTTGTCAAGGATGCCCCCGATCTCGAAGAAAAACAAAAGCGTTATCAACAACTGGGGCTTTGGTGAATGGGAAATCATTCTTTCATGATGCGGATAATGCGCTCATCCAGACAGGATCGCATGAAAGTATTCATCAGTGCCTGATCGGCCGTTTCATAGAAAGTCAGCATCAATTGATTGAACTCCAACTGCCGCCTGGCCGGCAGATTGATGGCCGGATATCCATTGTTCAATAGCAGGCCGTTCATCATGAAACGACCCATGCGTTTGTTGACGTCGTAGAAAAATTGACATCTCGCCATGGTTAGAAAGATGTGGATGGCCTGATCATAGATGTCTGGTATCCTCGAAGCATTTGTTACCATGTCATCGAACAGGTCCGGCAGCCGCGCCGCATCCGGCGGCATGTAATCCGTTCCCGCAATGGTCACCCCCCCGGAGCGAAATCGCCCCCATTCCAGGGATTCTTCTTTGCCGGCAATGGCATGGAGGCGGCAGGCTTTTTCATTCGTTATGTCGAATCGATCGGTTTCGATCCAGTCGAAGATGGTGCGCCAGGCCTGCCCCTGATTCACGGCGATCTGCTGATCGGCAATCCGATGCCCCCCGACGGTAATTCCGTCCAAGAGCGTCTGAATCTCCGGCAATGTAAAATTGAGCCCTTCCAGGGTAACGGCATCCCAAACGAACTCGGGCAGTTGCCGTTTGGCCAGCATGAGTGCTTTGGGCTTGTTGGGTTTCATGAACCAGCGATGGTCTTTTTTCATAGTTTGAAGAATGGGTACCCTTCTGATAAACGCATCTTTGCGGTATGATACAGATCAACTGAACCACTTCCACTGTAGATGTGTTGTTTATTAAATTGAGAGACAATGGTATAGACAAATGGATATGTTATTCAACATTGCCGATTACCGTGAATAAACTTCTTAAAACACAAACGCAATCAGTGAACAAGGAAAAATCCATGAAACCAACCGAATGGCACCCCGGAACTCTGCTGGAAACCGCAGGCGGATATTGGAAAACATGCGCACTGCATGCTGCAGTCCAGTTAGATGTATTTACTGAAATTGATGATCTGCGGCTTTCAGCCGACGCGATTGCCGAAACACTTCAGGCAGACCCCAGGGCGTTGGCCATGCTGCTGAATGCCCTGACCGCCATGAATCTTCTTGAAAAATCAGATGGCATCTATGCAAACACGCCCGAGGCCGCTCGCTTTCTTTCCAGGAAATCTCCGGCATATATCGGGTACATCATCAAACACCACCACCATCTGGTACCATCCTGGAGCCGACTGGATCAGGCTGTTTTAAGTGGCGGCCCGGTTCGCACTCAGGCCACGCACGGCAGCGACGATGAGCGGGAAAGTTTTCTGATGGGCATGTTCAATATGGCCATGATGACGGCACCCAGAATTGTTCCCAAAATCGATCTCACCCATTGCAAATCATTTCTGGATATGGGCGGCGGCCCTGGAACCTATGCCATTCAGTTCTGTCTGAAAAATCCAGGGTTGCATGCCGTGGTCTTCGATCTGCCGACCACAAGGCCTTTTGCCGAAAAAACCATCGACAGCCACGGCCTGTCCGACCGGATCGGATTTCAGGCAGGCAGTTACCTGCATGACCCGGTGGAAGGACGCTATGATGTGGCCTGGCTTTCCCAGATTCTTCACGGAGAAGGGCCCGAAGACTGTCGAACAATGATTCAAAAGGCGGTATCGGCCCTTTCTCCGGGTGGCATGATCCTGATCCATGAATTTATTCTGAACAACGAAATGAACGGCCCGCTGTTTCCGGCACTTTTTTCACTGAACATGCTGCTTGGCACCGATTCCGGCCAGTCCTATTCCGAGCAGCAGATCAGCGACATGCTGGCCGATGCCGGGGTCCGGAATATTCACCGGATTGCCATCGACAGTCCGAACGATTCCGGCATCATTGCCGGAGAAGTGTAATCGATCCATGTCGCGTTCAGTCTGATTTTCGTATTGCCGCCAAACTGGAATCGAAAAAAATCGAGAGTACACCATGAACCTGTCAACCAATCCTTCAACTATTCTAATTGTCGATGACGAACCGGCAATATAGCGGTTCTGAACCAGCTTCTTTCAGCCAAATATCGCGTGCTGGCCAGCAAAACGGGCGAACAGGCACTACTGAACGCGTCCAGAGAACCCGGTCCGGACCTGATACTGCTCGATATCATGATGCCGGGAATGGATGGATACACCGTTCTTTCCCGTTTGCGTGAAAATGAAAAAACTCGGGAGATACCGGTCATTTTTGTAACGGCATTGGACGATATCGTGGATGAAGAACGGGGTCTGGAACTCGGTGCCGTTGACTATATCACCAAACCGATCAAACCGGCCATCGTGAAAGCGCGGGTCATGGCGCATCTGGAGATCAAACATGCCCGGGATCGGCTGAAAGACCAGAATATCTGGCTGGAAGCCGAAGTCGCCCGACGTATGCAGGAAAACATTCTGATTCAAGATCTCAGTCTGTGTGCATTGACACAACTGGCTGAAACACGCGATTCCGATACGGGCAATCACATTTTGCGTACTCAGAGCTATGTCGAAGCACTTGCCCGCAATTTGCAGTCGCATCCGCTTTTTGCCTCGGAGCTGGACGAACTGCATCTGATTCGAATAGTGAAGGCCTCTCCGCTGCACGATATCGGCAAAGTCGGTATCCCCGATGCCATTCTCTTGAAACCCGGAAAACTGACACCTGAAGAATGGGAAATCATGCAAAATCATACCCGCATTGGTGGTGATGCGATTCGCAATGCAATAGAGAAAGCTACGATTTTAAATAAATATCGAGATAATAAAACCAGTCCGGAATCCCTGATCTTTCTCGAGGTGGCACGTGTAATCGCAACCTGCCATCACGAAAAATGGGACGGAACTGGATACCCCGACTGCCTGGAAGGACCGGCCATTCCGTTTCCAGCCCGACTGATGGCCCTGGCCTATGAGTTGTATAAGGCCGACATCTTTTTGCCGACAGATGCCACTCTTTTTTTCACCGGCCTGCCGCTGGAAAATTTACTCAACACTTTATTGGAAGGACGAGCGGATGCAATTTTCGTTCGAACCGGTTTGCTGGAAACCTGGCAGAATGAGGGACGAATTACACCGGAAACACTGACCGTACTGAACCCTAAACCACTGCCGGAGTACCCATTTGCCGTATCCACCCCGCTCTATCCCGAGTGGCCGATCGTCGCCATGCCGCAGATTGACGAACACACTGCCAAACGGTTCACCGCTGCATTGTTCCAAATGCCGGATAACCCTGATGCAAACCATATTCTGGGAGTTTACGGATTTACTCTGCCCTATGATGACGAGCCGGTAAGCGAACTGGCTCGTCATCTTCGACTGCCGCCATATGATTATGAAATGCCCATCCGATTCAAGGATATCTGGCAGAACTATCAGCGGACAATCATTTTGCTTCTTCTGTGTATGGTGGCAGTTATCGCACTGATGTTGCGGACCCTAGTCTATGCATCCCCTCTGAGAAAGGCCCGTCAGGAGATTAGCCGTACTGCTGAACGGCTCGAGCAGGAAAAAGCTTGGTTGCGCACGCTGCTGGAAACTATGCCCGATATCGTGTGGCTGAAAGATTCCCAGGGAGTTTACCTGTTCTGCAATCCCAGTTTCGAACCCCTGTGCAGCACCACCGAGAAAAACATCATCGGACGGACCGACTACGATTTCTTTGATAAGGAAATTGCTGATTTCTTTTGTGAAAAAGATCGGATTACCATACAGGCAGGCAAACCTACCACCTACGAGGAATGGATGATGTATAAGGACGGCAGCTACACCGGTCTGTATCAGACCATCAAAACACCGATGTGGGATGCGGATGGCAGACTGATCGGTGTGCTGGGGGTCGCGCGGGATATCTCCGAAAAAAAACGAGCGGAAATTGAGTTGGACAATTACAGTAAAAATCTTGAAAAATTGGTTTCAGACCGCACAGCCAGACTGAACGAAGTCAACGAACAGTTGAAAATCAGCCAGGAGCGCTATGAACTGGGTGAAGATATCCACGATCATTTCCTCAATCTGGTGCATCCGGAAGACAGGGACAAACTGCTCTCCATTGCAACATACCGGCTTGAAACCGAAGGCGGATATGAACTCGAGTTCCGCATGTGCGCCAAAGACGGCAGTTACAAATGGATTCTCAGCCGGGGCAAGGTCGTGGAACGGGACGCAGCCGGTCACCCCAGCCGGGCCATCGGCACCCATACCGATTTGACCGTGCGCAAAGAGATGGAACTCGAGCTGATTCGAGCCAAGGAACAGGCCGAGGCCGCCATGCGGGCCAAGTCCGAATTCATCGCCAACATGAGCCACGAAATCCGCACCCCGATGAATGCCATTATCGGATTTGCCCATCTGATCAAAAGTGATCCCCTCACCCCCCGGCAGCTCGACCAACTGTCCAAAATATCGAATGCAGCCCATCATCTATTGCAGATCATCAATGCCATTTTGGACTTTTCCAAGATCGAAGCCCGAAAGATAACGCTCGATATCCGTGATTTCGAACCGGCTCGGGTGATCGACCATGTGTGCAGCATTGTCTTGGAAAAAGCCATTGCCAAGAATCTGGATCTGCTGGTTGACCTGAATCATGTTCATCTGATGCTGCGCGGGGATGATCTGCGCCTTGGCCAGATATTGATCAATCTGGTCGGCAATGCTGTCAAATTCACGGATAAAGGTTTTGTTTCCATCTCTGGAAGCATCATCGACCAGCGGGCGGATGAAATCGTTCTGCGATTCGAGGTCAAAGATACGGGTATCGGCATGACCCCCGATCAGGCGGCGAATCTGTTTCAAGCCTTCGAACAGGCAGACACATCCATCACCCGTCGTTTCGGCGGTACAGGACTGGGACTGGCCATCAGCAGGCCGAACGTTCCGGCGATGCTTACCGGCTGCTGATCATCGACTGGAAAATGCCCGGTCTGAATGGTCTGGATACGGCGCTTCGGCTGCAAACGCTTCCCCTGACCCATCGACCTGCTCACATGATGGTTACCGCTTACTCAGACCAGATTCCAAGGGAGGATGCGGTATCGGCCGGATTTACCCGGATTTTGACAAAACCCGTCACACCGTCCCTGAAGGGTTTGGCCGGAACATTGGGCGCCGTCCGTCTCGAACAGGCAGCCCTTGAAGCGGAAAAACTTGTTCGCCGGATCGGGCCCGACAATGAAATCGAACATAGACTGAATACCATGATCACCGAATTGACCGGGCTGTTGCTGGCACTCGATACCGTTTTTCATCAAAAAAATGACAGCAGGCTGATAGCGGATGTGGATCAATCGAAAATAGCCGATATTCTGAACCGACTGGAGACGTTTTTATCCGCCAATGACGCGGCGGCCAACGATCTTTTTGAACAATCCAGATTCATGCTGACGGCATCCTTAGGTCATACAGCCGAAAAACTCGGCAGACAGATCGATGACTTCGACTATGCAGATGCCCTGAATACGCTTCTATCTGCCCGGAAAAACAGTTTTTTATAAAAATATTCATCACACATTATTGAATTCCGAATTCAAGGAATATTTATGGTGCCCCCTTTTTCACTCGACACACCCTGTGATCCGACTGGTTGGAACAATTTGTGAACAACCATCGGCATGACGCAAGCCTTGAACCAGTGCCACTGGATGTGTTGTTTATTAAATCGGGAGATAATGGTATATATAAACTTACACGTTATTCGAAATTGCCGGCTACCGTGAAAACGTTTCTTAAAGCGCAATGGCAATTAGTGAAACCGGAATATTCACCGGATGACCGTCCAAACGATTCCGGCACCATTGCCGGAGAAGTGTAATCGATCCATGTCGCGTTCAGTATTTTCAAGGAAAAAGTATGACAGATGAGATAACTGCGGACGTTCTGATTGTCGGCGCCGGTATCATGGGCCTGACGATCGCCCGGGAACTGGTCCGAAACAGATGGCAAAACATTGTCATCATCGAAAAAGAGATGGAAGCCGGAAAACATGCTTCCGGCCGCAACAGCGGTGTACTGCATGCCGGCATTTACTATGCGCCGGACAGTCTGAAAGCAAAATCCTGCCTGAACGGCAATTTTCTGATGAAAGCCTATTGCCGGGAAAAACAACTCCCGCTTCTTGAAACCGGAAAAGTCATTGTCGCAAGAAGCGCGGACGAGCTTCCCGTGCTTGAAACCCTGTTTGCACGGGCGGTTGCCAACGGCGCCAAAGTGGATATGCTGAATGAAAAAGAGCTGGCAGCGATCGAGCCCAACGCCAGGACCGTCCGGCAGGCGATATTCTCCCATTATACGGCTGTCGTCGATCCCAGGAAAATTCTCAACTCTCTGCAAGATGACCTGGTAAGATCTGGAAATGTTAAATTTTTATTTAATTGCGCCTTTGAAACCGCCATCGGCAGCCATACCGTTCAAACGCAGTGCGGCAGAATCCGTTTCAAGCGGTTCATCAATGCTGCGGGCGCCCATTGCGACCGTGTCTCGAAAGCCTTCGGCATTGGAACCCGCTATCGGCTGATTCCCTTCAAGGGCATTTACCGCAAGCTGAAAAAAGACAGCGCATGGCGGATACGCGGCAGCATCTATCCGGTTCCGGATATCCGCAATCCCTTTCTGGGTGTGCATTTTACGCGAAATATTCATGGGGATGTTTATCTGGGACCCACGGCAATTCCAGCATTCGGCCGTGAGAATTATGGTATTTTTGCGGGCTTGGACAAAGAAGCCATTGATATTCTCCTCAGTGATGCACATCTTTTCACAACGAATTCGCAGTTTCGAACTGTGGCTTTGACCGAGCCCAGAAAATATTTTTTCCCCTGGTTTTTTCAGGATGCCGCTGCACTGGTCAAGACTTTGGAACCTTCCGATGTGGAACCCGCCGCCAAAGTCGGCATTCGGGCGCAGTTGGTGGACTGGCGTACAGGAGAACTGGTCCAAGATTTTCAGGTAATTCAGGATGGCGATTGTCTGCATCTGCTGAACCCCATTTCGCCGGCGTTTACCAGTTCCATGGATCTGGCGCAGAAAATCGTTCGGATGATACAATAATTCGCATGCCCGGAGCGAACACAACAAAGCAAGAAATCGATCATAATGCATATATGGAAAGGAAATCCGCATGACACAGGAAGAACAAATTGAAGCCATCACCCAACGGGCCCGAAAGAATTTTTCAAAAGGGTTCAACTGTGCGGAATGTGTGGTGGAAGCTGTTGTCAATATCGTTGACACCGGTCTTCCCAAAGATATACAGAAACTGGCAACCGGATTCGGCGGCGGTATGGGGCTGTATGGAGACACTTGCGGCGCCATTGCCGGCGCGGTTCTGGCAGTAGGGGCCGTCCACGGCAGAAGCGCCCTTCCGGAAGGCGATCCCAAAGCGATACCCAAAATGGCCTCTCAGGAGCTGTATGGCAAACCCGGCCTGTATCGACTGTTCAATCAGATTCCCAACCGAATCCAGAACAAATTCGGAAACACCCTCTGCCGCGAACTGACCCAGCCCTGGAAGGAAAACTGGCTCTGCCGCGACCACGCCCTGCACTGCCGGGAAATCATTACCGAATCTGCAAAAATTGCTGCCGAATTGATCCTGTCGGATAAAACCGAACTGGCCTCCATGCCTTTCGGCGCCAATGTCGAAAATCTGGTCGATACCCCCGAAGCCTGTTCCATCAAAGGCTGAGGAACGGCACTGAATCAGGGCGGCGCCCTGAACAAATAATTCTTCCGATTTGCAAACTGACTACTGACTACTGACTACTGATTACTAACTACTGACAGCTTTATTTTTACGGTAAAGGAATTTATTTTTCAATGTTTTTCGACTGGTTAACAAAAATTTTCGGCAGTAAGAACGAGCGGGATTTGAAAATACTTTGGCCTGTGGTTGACCAGATCAATTCACTCGAGCCATCCATGAAAGCACTCAGCAACGACGCGCTAAAAGCCCAGTCATCCCGATTCAAGGAACGGCTTGAAAAAGGCGAGAGCCTGGATGATTTGCTCCCGGAAGCCTTCGCGACAGTTCGGGAGGCATCGGTACGCACGCTGAACATGCGCCACTTCGATGCCCAGCTCATCGGTGGCATGGTGCTGCATCAGGGAAAAATCGCTGAAATGAAGACCGGTGAAGGCAAAACCCTTGCAGCCACCCTGCCGGCCTATCTCAATTCCCTGACCGGCAAAGGGGTTCACATCATTACCGTTAACGACTATCTGGCCAGACGCGACACCGAATGGATGGGAACGATATACAGTTTCCTGGGGCTTTCGGTTGGATGTATCCTTCACGGCCTGGATGACCGCGAACGTCAGATAGCTTATCACTCGGATATCACTTACGGAACCAACAACGAGTTCGGATTTGATTATCTGAGAGACAATATGAAATTCTACAAGGAAAGCATCGTTCAAGGAGATCTCAATTACGCCATCGTGGATGAGGTAGACAGCATTCTGGTTGATGAGGCCAGAACCCCGCTGATCATTTCCGGCCAGGCGGAAAAATCCACCCACCTCTACTATGAGGTCAATACCATCATTCCGCGCTTAACTCGGGATACGGATTATGTCATCGACGAAAAAGCCCGTTCCGCCGTTCTGACCGAAGAAGGCGTCGCCAATGCAGAGCGACTGATCAAGGTAGAGAATCTATACGACCCCCGCAACATTGAAACGCTGCACCACATCAATCAGGCGCTCAAGGCCCATTCCTTGTTCAAGCGGGATGTGGATTACATCGTCAAAGATGATGAGGTCATCATCGTGGATGAATTCACAGGCCGCCTCATGCCCGGTCGCCGTTACAGCGAAGGCCTGCATCAGGCCCTCGAGGCCAAGGAAAACGTCCGGATCGAAAATGAAAACCAGACACTTGCAACCATCACTTTTCAGAATTATTTCAGAATGTACGACAAGCTGGCCGGCATGACCGGAACGGCCGATACCGAGGCTGCGGAATTTAAAAAAATATACAACCTGGAAGTATCGGTGATCCCCACCCACCAGCCCATGATCCGGCATGATTTTGCGGATATGATCTATAAGACCAAAAGAGAAAAATTCGAAGCGGTCATGAATGAAATTGCCGAGCTGCATCAAAAAGGTCAGCCCGTGCTGGTGGGCACCATCTCCATCGATGTGTCCGAAGATCTGAGCCAGAAACTGAAAAAAAGAGGCATCCCCCACACGGTGCTGAACGCCAAAAACCATGAAAAAGAGGCGGAGATCGTATCCATGGCCGGCCAGAAAGGGGCGGTGACCATCTCCACCAACATGGCGGGCCGAGGCACGGACATTGTCCTCGGAGAAGGCGTTACCGAACTGGGCGGGCTGAGAATCATCGGCACTGAACGCCACGAGAGCCGACGGATCGACAATCAGCTTCGCGGTCGATCCGGCAGACAGGGAGACCCGGGATCATCCCGATTTTACTTGGCCCTGGAAGACGATCTGCTGAGGATTTTCGGCGGCGAGCGAATGACCGCCATTATGGAGCGGCTGGGCATGGAGGAGGGCGAACCCATCGAACACAACTTGATCAGCCGGGCCATCGAGAGTGCCCAGTCCAAGGTGGAGGCCCATAATTTCGACATTCGAAAACACCTGATTGAATACGACGATGTCATGAACCAGCAGCGGGAAGTCATATACCGACAGCGCCGTGAAGCCCTGAACGGAAAAAGTCTGAAACCGGAGATCGAGGGCATGATTCGGGACAAGGCCGAAGAAATTGCTGAAACCTATGCGGATGAGAAAATCGCACCCGAGGAATGGAATCACAAGGGCCTTGATGAAGCCATATTCAACCAGTATAATTTTCATCTGACCATTTCCGACGACCTGCTGGATGGACTCAGTCCGGAAGGTCTGGCGGAAGCTATCGCCGCTTCGGCCCTGGAAATGTACGAGAGGAAGGAAGGTGAAATCGGCGATGGAAATTTCAGACAACTGGAGCGTTATGTGATGCTCAACACGGTCGACACCCTGTGGAAGGACCACCTGCTGTCCATGGATCATCTGAAGGAAGGCATCGGGCTTAGAGGTTATGCTCAGCAGAATCCGCTGATCGTATATAAAAAAGAGGGGTTTGAGATGTTTCAAGAGATGATCTCCCGAATTCAGGAGCAAACTCTTTCCATATTGTTTCGCATTCAGCCGGCCGAGCCTGAAAGAATTGAAGCCACAGAATATTTTGGTCACAAACCCAAAGAGCAGAATCTGATTTTTTCAGGTTCCGACAGCGAACCGTTGAAAAAAAAGCCGGTTCGCCGGTCAAATGAAAAAACCGGCCGCAATGATCCCTGCCCCTGCGGAAGCGGCAAAAAATTTAAAAAATGTTGTGGCTAATTAAAAAGCCCCCTGTTAATACTGCATTTAAAATGTTGATGTAAAGCCATTCAACACTTATTTTACAACTGTCAGGAGGGATCTGCCGGAATGGATCCATTCAACCCGGAAATTGAAGGCGGCATCGATGAAGACATTCAGGAAATTATCAAAGAACCATCGATGTTCAAGGTGATTCTCCTGAATGACGATTACACCACAATGGAGTTTGTCATCGAAATCCTGATGCTGGTTTTCGCCAAATCGCTCGAAGCGGCAATGGAAATCATGCTGAATGTTCATCAACAAGGGAGTGGGATTTGCGGGGTATATCCCCATGAAATCGCTGAGACCAAAGCCGAAACTGTCCATTCCCTTGCCAGGGAGAGGGGTTTCCCGTTGCGATGCGCCCTGGAGGAAGTGTGACCCATGATCAGTAAGAAACTGAGTGAAACCCTCGGATTTGCCGTCCGGGAAGCCAAGCGGCGCCGGCATGAATATGTGTCGGTCGAGCACATCCTATTTGCCGCGCTGCACGAGAACAGCGGCATTGAAATCATCGAAAACTGCGGCGGAAATATTCAGGGCCTGATGGTTTCGCTGGAGAAATTTTTCGAAGAACGGGTGGAAAAAATCACCGAAGACCGCGATTATGTGCTTCAGCAGACCATCGCCTTTCAGCGGGTCATCCAGCGCGCCGTCAACCATGTGCGGTCGGCTGAAAAACAGGAAGTGGCCGTCAGCGATATTCTGGCCTCGATTTTTCTGGAAAAGGATTCTTTTGCGGCTTTTTTCCTCAACGAACAAGGAATCAGCCGACTGGATATTTTAAGCTACATCTCCCATGACGCCGGGCCGCCGCCGGTGATTCAAGGTCCGACACCCGCACCCAAGACCGACAAACCCGACAAGCCCAAAAAAGCGGATCCGATCGAACTATACACCCTGAACCTGACCCGTGCGGCCGCTGATGGAAAGATCGATCCGCTGATCGGCCGGGAAATCGAAATCGAGAGAACCATTCAGATCCTGTGCAGACGACGAAAAAACAATCCGATTTATGTGGGGGATCCAGGGGTTGGAAAAACCGCCATGGCCGAGGGCCTGGCCCTGAAAATTTTCGAAGCAAAAGTCCCCGAACCCATCCAGGGGCTGAAGATTTTTTCTCTGGATATGGGATCCCTTCTGGCGGGAACACGATTCCGCGGGGATTTCGAACAACGACTGAAAGGTGTCATCGATGCTCTCTGCAATCAAAAAGATGCTATCCTCTTTATCGACGAAATTCATACCGTTGTTGGCGCAGGAGCCACCAGCGGCGGTTCCATGGATGCCTCCAACATTTTAAAACCGGCCCTTGCCAGCGGTGAATTCCGATGTATCGGCTCAACTACGTATGAAGAATACAAAAATCATTTTCAGAAAGATCGGGCGCTTTCCCGGCGGTTCGAGAAGATCGACATCGTCGAGCCGTCGGTTTCTGAAACCATCGATATTCTAAAAGGCCTCAGGTCCCGTTACGAGGCTCATCACCACATCGTGTACACCGATGCTGCGCTGAAAGCCGCAGCCAGACTGTCCGCCAAACACATCAACGATCGGTTTCTACCGGACAAAGCCATTGATGTCATGGACGAGGCCGGTGCATGGGTCAGACTTTCCGGACAACCCCACCGGAAAAAAATCCAGCCGGCGGATATCGAAAAAATCGTCGCCAAAATTGCCAGAATTCCGGAAATCCGGGTAACTACAACAGACCGCCTGCGACTGGAAACCCTTGAAGACCAACTGCAGCATGTCGTCTTCGGTCAAAACGATGCCATTCGTGCGATGGTGACCGCCATCAAACGCTCCCGTGCCGGACTGGGGGCTCCGGATCGGCCCGTGGGTTCATTTCTGTTTACCGGGCCTACAGGTGTCGGCAAAACCGAGGTGGCCAGACAGGTAGCCGCAGCCTTAGGCATATCGTTTTCGCGCTATGACATGAGCGAATACATGGAAAAGCATACGGTAGCACGGCTCATCGGCGCCCCTCCAGGCTATATCGGCTTTGACCAGGGGGGGCTTTTGACCGATGACATTCGAAAACACCCGCACTGTGTGCTGCTGCTGGATGAAATTGAAAAAGCGCATCCGGATATCTTCAATATCCTGCTTCAGGTTCTGGATTACGCCACCCTGACCGACAACACAGGGAAAAAAGCGGATTTCAGAAACACGATCGTCATCATGACATCCAATGCCGGAAGCCGCGAAATGAGTACCCATACCATCGGATTCGGAGATGCCAGATCCGATTCCGCAAACAAGGGGATGAAGGCGGTTGAAAAATGTTTCAGCCCGGAATTCCGGAACCGACTGGACGCCATTATCTCGTTTCAATCGCTCAGTATTGAAATCATGGAGAAAATCGTCGATAAGTTCATCGCTGAAATCAACGTACAGCTCTCCCCCAGAAAGATTCGCATCGAACTTTCACCGGACGCAGGCTTGTGGCTGGCCAAAAAAGGATATGACCCCCAGTATGGCGCCAGGCCTTTATCCCGCCTGATTCAAAATGAAATCAAGGATGTACTCGCCGACCGCATTCTTTTCGGCAATCTTGAAAAAGGCGGAACCGTACAGATCGGATTGGAAGGCGATAAGCTTACATTTGATACGCACGGATTGAAACATGCCGGTATTTCTCCTGTCGGATGATATCGCTTTCCCGGAACCGGAATTGTCACGTGAAGACGGGCTGCTGGCAGTGGGGGGGGATCTCAGCATAGAACGATTGATTCTGGCCTACCGCATGGGAATTTTCCCCTGGTACAGCCGGGGAGAGCCCATTCTCTGGTGGTCCCCGGATCCCAGGCTCGTGCTGTACCCAGAATCGCTTCATATTTCCCGCAGCCTGATGAAATCTCTCAAACAGGGCCGTTTTACCGTCACACTGGATCAGAATTTCAGCCGGGTAATCGCGGCATGCGCCGATACGCCGCGGGAAAATCAACCGGGAACCTGGATCACCACCGATATGATGGATGCCTATTGCCGTCTGCACGAGGCCGGCTTTGCCCATTCGGTAGAAGTATGGGACCAAGGAGAGTTGGCAGGTGGTCTGTATGGAATCTCGTTGGGGAAATGCTTTTTCGGCGAATCCATGTTCTCCCGAAAAAGCAATGCCTCCAAAATCGGCCTGGCAACGTTGGTGCATCTGCTTCAGTCATGGTCTATCCAACTCATTGACTGCCAGGTGACCACTGACCACCTGGTCCGGCTGGGGGCAAGGGAAATCCCGAGAAAACAGTTCCTGGCAGAATTGAAACCAGCGTTGAATGCACCGACACGAAAAGGCAATTGGGGCAAAATTACATAAATGCTCTGGTACTTTCATGCAAGTTTGACCAAAACTAGGAGGGATTTTTTATGGAGACGGATTGTATATTCTGCAACATCGCTCAGGAAAAAACATCCACAGAACTGCTTTACAAAAACAAAAATCTGGTGGTTTTCAAGGATATCAAACCGCATGCGCCGGTTCATCTCCTGATTGTTCCCAAACAGCATATCCGCAGCATCAATGATCTGATGGAATCGGATCTGCCGCTGGTATCGGAGTTGATCCAGGCCGCCCGGAACATGGCGATCGAAGTCGGGGTCAAGGAATCGGGTTACAAGCTTGTATTCAATGTGGAGCGCGGCGGCGGCCAGATGGTATTTCATCTGCATCTGCATTTAATCGGCGGGTGGATTCGATAGAGGGATATCCGGCATGAAAATTGTGGTGATCATCCCTTCCCGCTATGGATCGACACGATTTGCGGGCAAACCCCTGGCATTAATTTTGGGTAAACCTATGATTCAGTGGGTTTATGAACGCGCATCCGGCGCAGTACACGTGGATCAGGTCGTTGTGGCGACCGATGATATGCGGATTGTTTCCGTCGTAGATGGATTCGGCGGCAGGGCGATTCTGACGGCTGCAGAAAACCGATCCGGAACAGACCGGGTAGCCGAAGCAGCCGAAAAACTAAATCTCTCTGCCGCCGATATCGTCGTCAATATTCAGGGGGACCAGCCCTGCATCCACCCCATCTGTATTCAAGAAGTTACAGCCCCGCTGATTGAAAATTCCGATATTCAGATGAGTACGCTTGCCTTTAAGATCATCGATCCCGAAGAGATTACCAATCCCAAGGATGTGAAGGTGGCCTTTGATGCCATAGGAAACGCGCTGTATTTTTCGCGGGCCGCCATTCCATTTGCCAGAGACGCTGCCACGGTTTTCGATACCTATAAGCACCTTGGCATTTACGCCTATACCCGACGATTCCTGGATATTTTCCGAAATCTTCCGGACGGCAGGCTAGAAAACATCGAAAAACTTGAACAGCTCCGCGCCATGGAATTCGGATATCGCATTAAAGTGATTGTTACAGAACATGATTCGCCCGAGGTGGATATCCCGGAAGACATCCACCGGATTCAAGCTCAACGCCTTTATTGGAGCAATCCCGGCTTATAGGTTGAAACAGCCCAGAGAATTCGTTCTGCCTGAATGGCAGTAAACTCGGTCATGCAGGCATCATCGGAATAATCCATATAATTTTCGATGGGATCCGGGCCGGGAGCAGAGCAGGTATCCCGACCAATCGGACACTCGAACGCTGCTTCAGCCTCGTAGGGCGTGTCATCCACATAATCACCCGGAGAAATACACCCGTTCTGAAATGTGTGGTAGAGTCCCAGGTAATGTCCGACTTCATGTACGGCTGTTTTTCCTTCATTATAAGGTGCTGCACTGCCGCCAGGCAGCGTTGAATACAGAATCACGGTACCATGCATAAAACTGTCTTCAGAATAAGTCCACGGGAAATAGGACCAGCCCAGAATTCCGCCGCTCGGGGAAGTCAGATATATATTTAAGACATGGGTGGGATCCACCGCCAGTTGCATTTTCATCCAGCGTTCCCTAAAGTAAGTGTATGCGGACGTTCGGAACAACCAGTCACTCTGGGTCCGATCAATGCTGTAAAGCGAAAAGGCAACACCGGAAAGTGCATAAGAATTGTTCATCATGTTGATCTGCTCCTGAATCTGCGAGTCCGGAACATTTCCGGCGCCATCAGATGCATAGATCACATGAAACGCTACCGGAATATTGAGAGTTGCCGCCTGAATCTCCCTGTTTTCCTGAAGCCACATAGCCAGATCCGCCGGCGCCCTCGGAATATGGGCCGGGGAAAGATCTTCCGTGGCGCAGCGGATGCCGGTAACGATTTTTCCATCTTCACCCAAAAACTGAATGGAATGAAGGCCACCAAGTCCGGCATCATCCTGAGCCAATGAGTACATCGGAGTCAGTATGAATAAAGAAAAGAAAACTATTATTGAAACAATCTGATTATACTTGGATTTTGCTGTCATGAGGTATTCTCCTTATAATATATCGCTATTTTTATAGATTTCTATTTGAATTTTTCCGAAAGCAGCATTTCCAGCACTCCCGGAAGATACCTGCAGTGTAGAAAAGTGAACCGCGATCTATGGTTTTTTTGTCGCCGGAGGCAAGGCGGTCTTTTCTCCAGCGGACTTGATTTTTCCCAATTCCCCAATACTGGCATTGATGGATTCCATTTTGGCTTCCAGGTTTCGAATCAACTGACTTGTCTGATCCTGAAGACGTTTTTCCTGATTTTTCATGGCAACTTCAAACGCCTTCTTATCTTCTTTTTCAGATGAAATCAGAGCGAGATCCGCCTGGCATTCAGCGACAGCAGTGGTCACACCATTAATGGTTTCAGCATGTTTGGCCAAATCGTCCGATACTTTTTTTTCAATGGCCTTGATATCCGCATTCATTTTCTCCAGGCTGGTTTTCAGCTCTTTTTGAATCAGGGTCAGCTTGCTTTCCACCCCCGAGATCTCTCCGGCAATTTCTTTCTTGTTCGCCTTTCCTTCCTGGATTTCTACCAAGGATGTTTCGGTTTTTTTGATACTGTCCTGAACCGTTGTTTCCATTTTTTTTAGACTATCCTGAACAGCATTTTCCATTTTCCCGATATTGTCTTGAACAACAGTATCCATTTTCTTGATACGGTCCTGAATCACAGCTTCAAGCTTTTCCTGGTCTACTACCTTGGCGGCCAGTGTCTCTTCCATTTTGGCCTGTTTGATCGAAATATTCGAAACGGTTGAGTCCATGCTCTGAGCCAGGCTGGTCAACTCCTTTGCTCCCATATCTTGAGTCTGCGTGACCATTTGCTGAATATCCCGATACCCGATAAAAATGATGATGCCGATTAAAATGGGGATGAGAATGGTCAGAATCGTTACCCGATGACTCAGTTTTTCAAATCGTTGATACTTGATCTGATCCATAAACAGAGAATCCGGTCTCTCTTCATCCGATACCTGGATTTTGATTTTTGAAGCATCCTGTAAAGTCATTAATCTGTTATTCCCATTCAATCGTACTCGGCGGTTTTGAGCTGATGTCATAGACCACCCGATTGACCCCTTTGACCTGGTTGATGATCTTATTGGATATCGTTCCCAGCAGTTGATGAGGAAGTTTCGCCCAATCCGCAGTCATGGCATCCTGACTTGTGACCGCTCGAATCGCCACAATATTTTCATATGTGCGTTTGTCTCCCATGACTCCGACACTTTTAATCGGCAACAATACAGCAAAAGATTGCCATAACTTTTTATAATAACCAGCCTTCTTGATTTCTTCAAGCAAAAGGTCATCTGCATCCCGCAAAATTGAAAGCCGTTTGGCAGTGATTTCTCCGATCACCCGAATCGCCAGACCCGGCCCAGGAAAAGGCTGGCGCCAGATCATCTCATCGGGAAGACCGATTTCAGCGCCCAGCGCCCGGACCTCATCCTTGAACAGATATCTTAGCGGCTCAACGAGTTTCAATTTCATGTTTTTCGGCAGGCCCCCAACATTGTGGTGAGATTTGATTACGGATGATGGGCCGCCGAAAGCCGACTGGGATTCGATCACATCGGGATAGAGGGTACCCTGCGCCAGAAATTCGGCGCCCTTGATTTTGGCAGCCTCGGCTTCAAAAACATCCATAAAGATTTTACCGATAATTTTCCGTTTTTTCTCCGGATCGACAATGCCGGCAAGAGGTGATAAAAATTTGTTTTTTGCATTGATGAATCGGATATTGATATCCAGGTTTTTCTTCAAAACGACTTTTAATTTTTCGCCTTCATTTTTCCTGAGCAATCCGTTATCCACAAAAATGCAGGTCAGATTTCGTCCAATGGCGTTGTGGATCAACAGGGCGGTTACCGATGAATCCACGCCGCCGCTCAGCCCGAGAATGACTTTCTTGTTCTGAACAGTTTCACGGATATGATCCACGGCTTCCCTGGCAAAGGATTTCATGGTCCAGTTTTTCTGACAGCCACATATCTTGGATAAAAAATTGCCAAGCATAGTTTTGCCCATCGGTGTGTGTTCGACTTCGGGGTGAAACTGAAGTCCATAAAAACGTTTTTCCCGATGCACCATTGCTGCAATGGGGGTGCTGGGGGTGGATGCCGTAATTTCAAATCCGTCCGGAAGGCTGACGATGGAATCCCCATGGCTCATCCAGCACCGGGTGTGGGCATCAACATCGCCAAAGAGTCCGTCAGACACCGGAATACTCAGTTCTGCAAAACCGTATTCCCGTTTGTCGGCATGAGCCACTTTCCCGCCAAGGGCATGCACCATAAACTGCATGCCATAACAGATTCCAAGAACCGGAATCCCCAGGGACAGAATGGCGGAATCCACGACGGGACTTCCCTTTTCATAAATACTGGAAGGGCCTCCAGAGAGAATAATGCCTTCCGGTTTCAGCGAGCGAATGTGTTCGATGTCGAGAGTTGGAGGCTCGACCCGGCAGTAAACATGACATTCCCGAACACGTCGGGCAATGAGTTGATTGTACTGGGAACCGAAATCGATAATGAGTATCATGGAAGTTCCTTATGAAGGATTATTGGATTAACAATTTGCGAATCATTTCTGAATATGTTAGACACTGGTTAAAATGTCAATGGGATTTTACCGTATCAGCCGTGTTCAGCCGTTGGCCGGACAGGGCTTGCGCTTTTTTAATACAGCATGGTTTTTTTATGATTATTCAGGTATATGAAGTACAAACACAAAAAGAAGCTGAACAGTTGATATCTATGGGAGTTGATCATATCGGCAGCGTCATTCTCAGCAGCGATAACTGGAAGCACCCTGTCCTTAAGGATGTGATCCGGACCGTTGGCGAATTGGGTGCAAGAAGCAGCTTGATCCCGCTGTTCGACGATATTCATGTCATCAAGATGGTTCTTGAATATTATCAGCCTGATATCATTCACTTCTGCGAAATGCTTCCCGACCAGATCCATCAGCCTGCCGTCCTGGAAAAGCTTCTACACCAGCAATGGCACATCAAGGAAGCCTTTCCGCAAACCCGCGTGATGCGATCCTTGCCGATTCCTCAACCACCTCATTCGAATGCTGTGTTGGATTATGCCCGGTTGTTTGAACCAGTCAGTGATTTTTTTCTCACCGACACCCTGATGGCGCCAAAAGATATTCCAGTACTCAACCAGGATGCTGAAATACAGCCGGTCAGCGAATTTATCGGCATCACCGGCAAGACATGCAACTGGAATGTCGCCAGAGATTTGGTTGCGGCGTCCAACATACCGGTCATTCTGGCGGGCGGCATTACGCCCGAGAATGTGGCGGCAGGGATACAAAAAGTTCGCCCGGCCGGGGTGGACAGTTGCACGGGCACCAATGCCTGTGATCATCATGGCAAAACAATACGTTTTCAAAAAGATATGAACAAGGTCAAACGCCTTGTTGCTGCAGCCAGACAAGCTGCGACTCATTAACCAGGAGGATTTTTTTTATGCTTGAAAGTGCCGACCTGAGAAAAGGTCTTAAAATCGAGATTGACGGCTCCCCTTACATCATCACACAGTTTGAATTCGTCAAACCCGGAAAAGGACAGGCCCTGTACAAATGCCGACTGAAGAACATGCTGACCGGCTCACAGTTTGACCGCACTTACCGATCCGGGGAAAAATTCAACGAAGCACAGATGGAAGAAATCGAGATGGAATATCTCTATGCCGAAGGAGAGCGCTACTGCTTCATGAACACCAAGAATTATGAGCAGGAGTACTTAACCGCTGAACAGGTCGGTGAAGGCGTTCAACTGCTGAAAGAAAATACCCTGTGCAGTGTTATGTTTTTTCAGGAAAGAGCCATTGGCGTATCGCTGCCGATTTTTGTGGAGCTGAAAATCGTCAGAGCCGACCCCTGGGCAAAAGGCGATACAGCCTCGGGCGACAGCAAGCCGGCAACCCTTGAAACCGGTTATGTGCTTCAGATCCCCCCCTTTGTCGATGAAGGCGAAACCATTCGGATAGATACCCGAACCGGCCAATATGTGGAACGGGTGAAATAGAAATTCTTGTTCATGTCGCCGAAAACAGAAGTTCTGAATGAGAGATCAATATCGCATCTCTGATGCTTCGTTAATATATGGATCATACTAAACCTAAATAAAACAGGAGGGTACATGAAAAAAATCACTTTTCTTTTCACCTTGGGTTTAATGCTGTCTCTTTTTTCCCTGAGCCTGGCCGCCGAAAAACCCAGGCTCGGTGTCTTACGGTTCACCAACCAGACCTCGGCAGGGTGGTGGAGCGGCAGTATGGGTTCCGAACTTCAGGATATGCTGGCTGCTGAACTGGCCAATATCGGCGCCTTTCAGGTATTAGAGAGAAAAGAAATCGATGCGGTTCTGGGAGAACAGAACCTGGGGGCCTCCGGAAGAATCGATTCGCAGACCAAAGCAAAAATCGGCAAAATCAAAGGCGCCAAATACCTGGTCGCCGGCACGGTTTCGGCTTTTGAAGTACAAACCAGCGGTACCGGCGGTGGTATTTCAATTATGGGTCTTTCGGTCGGTGGTAAGAACGACAAGGCGTATATGGCGGTTGATTTGAAGGTCATCGACACCACAACCGGCGAGATTGTCGATGCGCGTACGGTCGAAGCTAGTTCCACTTCATATGGATTGGCTTTAGGAGCCAGTGTGGGAAGTGTATCCGGAAATTTGGGCAATTATGAAAAAACACCTACCGGAAAAGCCATTCGCGCCTGCATCATGGAAATCGCCGAGTATCTGGAATGCTCTATGGTTAAGGGGAAAAGCGATCCCTGCATGAGCGAATATGCAGGAAAAGAATCCACTCGTAGAGAGAAAACCAAAAAATCCATAGACTTACAGTAAAAAATCGGCGGGGATTCATCTCTTGTTTGAGATATAGACATCAGGTCGGGCGCAGACCCGGCCTGGTTCAGGAAACT
This sequence comes from uncultured Desulfobacteraceae bacterium, assembly GCA_903953895.1. Lineage (GTDB taxonomy): Bacteria > Desulfobacterota > Desulfobacteria > Desulfobacterales > Desulfatirhabdiaceae > RAAP-1. The sequence goes on from CAJBLH010000017.1 coordinate 34,829, forward strand.
ACAGGAGCCCAGTATTCTGTGTTTTTTGTTAGGATATGCAAAAGGAATATTTCCCAACCCGGAAGTTTTTTATTGCACTTATACGCTTTTTCGTTATATTGCACCGCGATTTCAATCATCGTCTCCGCTGGGTCATATTCCCATTTTTTTATCTCAACTTTCCGGCCCGCCACTGTGCTGATACCCATTTTATTAGATAAATCCAATCTGTTTCATTAAGGAACATTTTCCCATGCGAATTGCTGTTTTATATGGAAGGATGTCCGAGAATATTTCGAAAGATGAACAGGATGGATTGGTACAGGTTGAATCTGTTTCGCAGGCATTGATCGACTTGCACCATGACCCGGTTCCAGTCGGTTTTTCCTTGAATATTCAAGAAACCCTGAAGAATATCGTCAATATCAATCCGTCACTGATATTCAATCTGGTAGAGTCAATCGATGGACAGGGGCGGCTGATCCATTTAGCGCCTGCCATACTGGATGCCATGAACATCGTCTATACCGGCGCAGGAACCGATGCCATTTATACCACATCCAACAAGATTCTGGCCAAACAGATGTTAAGAGCCGCACGCATTCCCACGCCTTTTTTCATGACTCCGGAAAAGGCCAGGCATCGCAAATCGCCGCTGTGCAGTCCCAGCATCATCAAATCCGTATGGGAACATGGTTCGATCGGGATAGGTTATGATTCCGTGGTATTCCCCAAGACCCACGATCAGCTTCTTCAGGAGATGGACCGCCGTAAAGGCCGGCTGGGAGGAGCATGTTTTGCCGAAGCCTTCATTGAAGGCCGGGAATTCAATCTTTCACTTCTGACCAAAAACAGCAACGGCAACCCCCAGGTGCTGCCGCCGGCCGAGATCCGTTTTGAAAACTATCCCAAAGACAAACATAAAATTGTGGATTACAAGGCCAAGTGGGAATCGGAATCCTTTGAATACCAGCATACCGTTCGCTCATTTGACTTTCCGGAACATGACAAGCCGCTTCTGAACAAGATCGATAAAATCGCCAGAGAATGCTGGAAGCTGTTTAATTTAAAAGGATATGCCCGGGTGGATTTCCGGGTGGATGACAGCGGCAATCCCTGGGTTCTTGAAGTCAATACCAATCCCTGTATTGCACCGGACAGCGGATTTGTGGCCGCCGCCGACAAAGCGGATTTGACCTTTACGCAGATCGTGGAGCGCATCCTTCACGAACCGATGGCGCAAATCGCTGAGCAGATCCACGCGGATTCCGACGCGCTGTCATGGAAAATCGCCGTAAATGCCTAAGCAAGCTCCGAATGTATCGTTTCGAGATACCGTTCGGTGTTCAGACCCTGAAGACATTTTTCGCCTGGCTGAATCCTCTGGAATTTTTTATCCCGAAGAAACGGCCGTTGCACGGGAACTTGCCGAAGAAAGACTGATCCGGGGAACTTCGAGCGGTTATGATTTCCTGTTTGCGGAAACAAACGGCGCCGTCATCGGGTATACGTGTTTTGGCCCGATTCCGTTCACTCAAGGCCGGTTTGACCTTTACTGGATTGCTGTTCAGAAAGACCTTCAGGGGACGGGTGTCGGCAGGCATCTTCTGGAGCTGACGGAACTGCGGATTCAGGCAATGAAAGGCCTGCGAATTTACGTGGATACATCCTCCCGAAAACCCTATGCGCCGACCCACCGATTCTATCATTCCTGCGGCTATCATCAGGAGGCGGTTCTGATGGATTTTTATGCCCCTGGAGACGATAAGATCATCTATATGAAAGCATTGTCATGCCGGTAAAAGACATTCAGTTTCAACTTCAAACCGTTGACCCCTGCGGGGCAAGGCGGGCCGAGTTTACCACCGACCACGGAACGGTTCAGACGCCGGCGTTCATGCCGGTGGGAACGGCCGGTTTCGTGCGCTCCACCATGCCGAAAGATGTGGCAGAAACCGGGGCTCAGGTGGTGCTGGCCAATACCTACCATTTATCGCTCAGCGAACGTCTGGCATCGGTACAGCGCATAGGCGGACTGCATCGCTTCATGGGGTGGAACCAGACCATTCTGACCGACTCCGGAGGGTTTCAGGTGTTTTCCCTGCCCCAAAAGGAAATCACCGAAGAAGGTGTCAGCTTTGCTTATGAGGAAAACGGGGAGCGACTCTTTCTGGGCCCGGAACGTTCCATGGAAATCCAGCGGGACTTGGGGGCCGACATCGTCATGGCCTTTGACGAATGCGTCGAGTATCCGGCGCCGGAGGCTTATGTGGAAAAATCCCTGCAACGCACCACACGGTGGGCCGCACGGTGCCGGGATGTTTCTCTTCAGCCCCACCAGTTTCTGTTCGGCATCATACAGGGCGGCGTGTATCCGCATCTTCGGGAAAGAAGTGCAAAAGAGATCACCGCCATTCCCTTTGACGGATTTGCCATTGGCGGGGTCAGCGTCGGCGAAGGATTCGAGCTGATGCAAACGGTTGTACAGTACACGACGCCGCTGTTACCGGATCATCTACCGCGGTATCTGATGGGTGTTGGACTTCCGGAAGACCTTCTGGCTGCGGTATCGCTGGGCATGGACATGTTCGACTGCGTGATTCCCACCCGGTACGCCAGGCAGGGAACGTTTTTTACCCGCCTGGGGAAACTCCGGATCATGGACAAAACTTATCGAAAGGATAAATATCCGATCGATACCCATTGTTCGTGTTATACCTGTCGGACATATTCGCGCATGGTGCTCCGATATCTGTTTTTTACCCGGGATCCGCTGGCCGAAACCCTGGCCACCATCCACAACCTGACGATGTATCAGGACCTGATGAAGGACATGCGGCAGGCGATTGAACAACATCGCTTTGCGGCATTCCGGAAGGAGTGGCTGGCAAGGTATCATAAAACTGGCTGAGGGCAGAAGGATGAAGTGGGCAGTAGATGCTACCGGGAAGCTGCCTTCACTGCCCACTGATTCCTGCCCCACCTGAATTCCTACTGGGTCCGTTCGACGATTCGACAAGCGACCCGCTGACCATCCAGCGCCGCCGACACGATCCCGCCGGCATATCCCGCACCTTCACCGCAGGGATACAGGTTTTGAACCTGAGGATGCATCAGGCTGGTGTTATCCCGTGGAATCCTTACGGGTGAGCTGGTGCGTGATTCAATGGCCAGAATCAATGCTTCTTCGGTAAAATAGCCCTTCATTTTTCGGTTGAATGCCTGAAACGCCGCCTGTAATCTCCGGCAGATACCATCCGGCAGCAGATCGTGAATCGGCGCAGAAACAATTCCCGGCTTATAAGACGATTTGGGCAGAGCCGCAGATAGCCGGCGGGCTGCAAAATCCGTCATGCGCTGGGCTGGAGCCATCAAGCTTTCACCGCCGGCCAGAAAAGCCATCCGTTCCAGTTTTTTCTGAAAATCCATTGCAACCAGCGGCCCATTGTCTGTGACGGTATCGATATCCTCGAGACGGACTTCCACCACGACGCCTGAATTCGAGAACGGGGCATCGCGGGCAGCCAGGCTCATGCCGTTGATCACCAGCTCGCCCGGAGCCGTGGATGCCGGAACGATAAAACCGCCCGGACACATGCAAAATGAGAATACGCCCCTGCCGTCCACCTGTTCGACCAGTCGGTAACTGGCAGCCGGCAATTTGGGATGTATCGGGCTGTGATGATATTGAATCCGGTCAATCAGAGCCTGGGGATGTTCCACCCGAACCCCGATCGCAAATGGCTTGGGCTCAATGAGGATATTTTTCCGGTAAAGCAGCTCGAAGATATCACGGGCGGAATGACCGGTTGCCAGAATCACGGCATCCGCCGATATTTTTCCTGTTCCTTCCACCCAAACACCATTTATCCGGCCGCTTTCCACCATCAAATCCGTGACCCAGGATTCAAAATGGATTTCTCCGCCATGAGACAAGATGGTTTCCCGAATGGATTTTACCACGCGCGGAAGTCGATTGGATCCGATATGCGGATGGGCATCGATCAGAATATCTTCCGGAGCCCCATGCGCAACCAGCAGAGACAGAATGTTGCCGATGTCCCCCCGCTTATGGGAGCGGGTGTAGAGCTTGCCGTCCGAATAGGCCCCTGCGCCGCCCTCTCCAAAACAATAATTGGAATGAGGGTTTACAACGCCTCGGGTGTGAAGCTGCTGAATGTCCTTACGGCGGGAGGTAACGTCTTTTCCCCTTTCCAGAACGATCGGGCGAATGCCCTGCTCCAGAAGCGCCAAGGCGGCAAAATATCCCGCAGGGCCAGCCCCGACGATCACCACCCGATGGTCCGGAGATAGGGGTTTGAAATTTACCTGAAAACGTGGTTTATTCTGTAACGTTTCCTGATAATACACATCAATATCGAGTAAAAACCGGGGCCGCTTTTTTCTGGCATCGATGGATTTCCGGTGGATCACATACGCCGGATCGATATCGGCCGGCAGACTGAGCTGCTTTCGAATCAGGTCGAGAATCGCCGGAGGTGAATCAATGTATTCCGGATCGACATAAAGGGATAGATGGCTGAGCATAAGTTCTTTTTAGAGGGAATGAGGAAAGTGCTGGAATCCCGAACCACTTTCACACCACACTGTTAGGAAAAGAGGATATGGTAGATACGTGCATCAATCATTCAGAAAGAGAAACCCGTTTCCGGTGCATGAAGCATGAGATATTTCTTTGTAAAGAGTGCCTTCAGTGCCAGGATGCGGAGATTTACTGCAAATTCCGTTCTGCCTGCCCGATCTGGTTTCTTCAGAAAAAGGAAAACAAAGACTGGCTCGCTTCATAGACCGACAGCCGGATTCCGAAAAATCGCTTGTTACCGAAAATCATGCCTTGATGGTCGTTTCAGCCATGGCGTTCCTCCCCCCAGCGGGGGAGGGCGGGAAGGGGGCCGGCCGAAATGACGACAACTACGGGTGAATACCCGGAGATTAACTCAATTCCGCCATTTTATCGGCGATTTTGTTAAATGCCAGGGTTACCGGCGAATCTTTATATGTTTCCTGAAAAGCACATCCGGAATCGCCACATGTCACCACTTTCTGGTCAAACGGAATTTTTCCCAAAAACAGGATGCCCGCATCACTAGCAGTTTTTTCTCCGCCTCCGGACCCGAACAGATCGATATGTTCCCCGCAATGCGGACAGGAGTAGCCACTCATATTTTCAATAAGCCCGAAGATATCCATATTGACGGTTTTACAGAAACTGATGGATTTTCGAACGTCTGCCAGCGATACTTCCTGAGGTGTCGTAACGATAATGGCTTTTGCATCCGAAATGGTCTGGGCGATGGTCAATGGCTCATCGCCGGTGCCAGGCGGTGAATCGATAATCAAATAATCCAGATCGCCCCAGTCGACATCTCCGATAAACTGTTTGATGGCGGCATATTTCACCGGACCCCGCCAGATGATGGCATCATCCTTTCCGGACATCAAAGATTCAATGGAAACCACTTTCAGGTTGTCCGAGTATTTCATGGGGGAAAGCTTCTGATGTTCGGTCATCCCGAGCATCCCCTTGATACCCAGCATGCGGGGGATATCCGGACCATGCAGATCAACGTCCATGAGGCCGACCTGATAGCCATTGCCGGCCAGCGCAACCGCCAGGTTGACCGATGTACTCGACTTGCCGACGCCGCCCTTGCCGCTCATGACAATAAATTTATGTTTGATCCTGCCCAGAGCCCCTTTGACGGACGCATCCTGCTCTGCCTGCTGATCTTTTTTCTTTGCGGATGATGGACACCCGCCTCCTGCAATATAGTCCATCGAATTTTTCCTCCATTAAAAAAAACGGGATTATTATTAGATTCTCTTTGCGATTTTGCGATGAATCTGCACTCAGTCAATAGACAGGTGTGGGTGAAACGATGGTTAATACCAAAATATTGTTATGAAACAGGGGATGTCAATAGGGATAAGACATGCGGATGGGTTATTGATCTGAAAGCTTGAAAAGCCTTCAGATCAATGCAGGGGAATGTTATCCGATCTTAAGTACCATTGCAGCACCGGTATCTCCGGCAGCGCAACCGCCCCAGAGCAGATATCCGCCACCGGCCATGACAACTTCCTCGATACCTTCGATGATGCACCGTCCGGCTGTCGGCGCCTGGGGATGGCCGTAAATTAGCGAACTCCCATAATTGTTGAAACTCATGACATCGATTCCCAACTGCTTGGCCATATGGATGTCATTGGCGGCAAACGGATTGTGGGTTTTGATGGCTTTGGCATCCTTGATGCCGATGCCGGCTTTATCCAGAGCCATTTTGACGGCCGGCACAACGGCCATGGCCATAAACCCTTTTTTTGCCCGTGAAAACCCGTAAGAAACCACTTGAATTTCAACACCGGCTTCTGCGCTTAATTCTTTGGCTTTTTCGCGGGTGGTCACGGTAACCGCGCAGTTTCCGTCCGCCGGATGGGTTTGCGCACCAAACGTATGGGTGCCGTCCGGAAGAACGGGCTTCAAGGTTACAAGGCCTTCTTTGGTGGTGGGTGTAATGCCTTCATCATCTTCGACCAGAAGTGTTTTCTTCCTGGAAAGCTTGACCTCGACCGGAAACATGTAGCGTTTTTTAAACGCCTTGTCATTCGCCGATGCATCCATGTACTGTTCATACCGTCTCAGGGCTACGGCGTCACATTCCTCGCGGGTGATGCCGGTTTCCTTGGCCACGTTTTCCGCAGTCTGGATCATCGCACCCTTTGCCCATGGATCTTTGCCGAAATTGTCCATCATCCAGTTTTCGGAAAGAACTTCGCCGCCCGGTCCATTGGGGTTCGGCCAGATGGTATGAGGGCCGTTGGAACAGCGATCCGTCATCAAACAATAGACATTTTGATACAGCCCGGTTTCGATGCCCGAAGCCGCCTGGAAAATACAGGTGGTGGATGTGGTGCAGGCCTGGCTGATCAGCATGCCCGGCGTGTTGACGGCGCCGATCAGAGCCGCAGCCCAAGGACTGCCATAAAACCACTGGGGCTGGCCGATGGTCATTCCCAGAAATAAATAATCAAACATCATCGGATCCCATTTTTTTTCAGCCAGCCATCGTTTTGATGTCTCTGTAGCCAAAGTGATGGCATGTTCATTGGCCATGCTTCCCTGCCATCTGGCAAACGGGGTGCTGTAGTAACCCTTGTACGGAATGAACGCTTTGCTTAACATTGATCTTCTGTCTCCTTAATTGGTTGATGTTGCGACCAGCTTCTTCCATGTATTCTGTGATAAATAACAATTTTCACGATAGACTCATAAACCATAACGCTCTCTGAGAACTCTGTGGAGTATTTTTCCCGTGCCGGTTCGAGGCATGTCTTCCGGCGTGATAAAAATGATTTTCTTGGGACGTTTATACCCGGCCATTTTATCCTTACACCAGTCTAATAACTGTTTTTCATCAATGGGGTTACGGGGAATCACCACGGCCAGGACCAGCTCTCCCCATTTTTCGTCCGGCACACTGATGACGGCCACATCGAAGACATCCGGATGATTGCCGATGATTTCCTCAACCTCGCTGGGATAAACATGTTCGCCGCCGGTGATGATCATGTTGTCTTTCCGGTCTACGATCTCATAAAAACCGTCTTCATCCCTGCGGGCCATGTCTCCCGCACTGAACCATCCGTTGTTGAAGGCAGCGGCGGTTTTTTCCGGAAGTTTATAGTATCTGTCGAAAAGCATCGGACCTTTCGAGTACAGTTCGCCGATTTGTCCGGTTGGCGCTTCCTGGCCTGTTTCATCCAGAATGCGGATACATTCCGTTCCCAAAGACTCGTACCCGATGGAACCGAGCTTTCGCAACTGGTCTTCCGGCTTTAGAACCGTAACGATGCCGGCTTCGGTGGAACCATATCCTTCATACAGCGCCACACCGGGAAAAAATTCCATGATGGCTTTTTTGACAGTTTTTCGAACCGGTGCAGAAGAACACAGCAGTTTCTTGATGGAGCTGACATCACAGGTTCTGGCGGATTCATCAACACTCAGAATCAGATTGTAGTGCGTGGGAATCAGGGAAATAAAGGATATTTTCTCCCTTTCGATGATCTGCAGAATTTCTTCACCCCGGAACGATCTGGCCGGATGAATGTAGACAGAGCCGCCGATATACAGAAATGTAAAGGTAAAATAAGTGGAATTGATATGGCAAAGCGGCATGACATTCATGCAGATGTCCTGCTGGATAAACCCGAAATCGATTGCATTGATCAGGTAAAACGCGATATGGGATTCGTGGGAACGAATCACCCCTTTGGGTCTGCCGGTCGTACCCGAAGTATAGATCAGAATCCAGGTGTCTTCCGGTTTGATGACAGCTTCGGGCTCATGATCCAAAGCGGATGCTATCAACTGATCATAAAACCTGAATCCAGGCACCGCTTTTCCCACAACGATAAAGTTGTCTGCGGGAATATTATTGAACTCGGCCTTGATATCCTGGATAACCGGCGCAAACTCCTCATCCACAATCAACGCCCCGGCATCGGAGTTGTTGACGATATAGGCCACATCCTTGCCGATCAACCGAAAATTGATGGGTACCATGACAATGCCGGTCTTGGCTGTCGCCAGATAAATTTCGACGATCTCGATGCTGTTCTCCATAAAAACAGCCACCTTATCGCCTTTGTTGAGGCCAAGGGACAACAGGCCATTGGCCAGCCGGTTGACTCGCTGGTTCAGCTCTGGATAAGTAAAGCTTCTATCCTTGTCTTTCAGAGCAACGGTGTTGGGAAACTTTCTGGCATTCATTTTCAGGTTCTGTCCTAGATTCATCCAGCAGGCCATCACTACCTCCCCTCATTAAAAGTATTCAGTTTTCAGTAATCAGCAGTTCTGTAAAGAGTACTGGTCGGGATTCCGGCTCCAAACTCCTGCCACCTGATACCTGCCCCCTCCATATCTTTAAAGATACGACCGAGCGCCGACATACCGCTGTTTGTAATACCGGGCGGAAAGCGAATCCACACGGATTTTTTTACCTTTTCCCGGCGCATGAACAAATTTGCCATCGCCGGCATAAACCCCGACATGAGACACTCTGCCCCATTTATTGTCTGAGAAAAAAACCAGATCTCCTTTCAGCAGATCATCATGGTGAACCGAATAACCCGCATCAAACTGGGCCTGGGAGTTTCTGGGAAGATTCAGGCCGTTCAATTGGTAAACCGTCATGGTCAGCCCGCTGCAGTCAAATCCCGTATCCGGCGAAGCCCCTCCCCACAGATATGGCGTGTCGATGAAACGCATCGTGGTTTTCACGAGTTCATCCCGCAGATAATCGTTTCCCAGTCTGGATTGCCAGTCCACTGCATATTCGCCGGGACTGACAATATAAAATACTTCAATGACTCCGGATGATTTCAGATGCTCAGCCCTTTTTCGGGCTTCCGTTTTGACGGCAAAATCCCCAAAACGAACCTTGAACAGACCATCTTCAGCCTTGAAATAGGTGGCGTCCAGTCCCTGCGCCGAGAGCGTATCGGCAAGCCTGGCCGCATTTTCCGCAACGGCAAACGCCCCGGCCTGGATGGTATAACCCATTCGTTGCAACCGTTTTTCAGATGGCATGGAAGATGGAGTCGGACGCACCGGCCCATACCCGCCGCATCCGGGTAGAAAGGCTGCCAGCAAGAGTACAGCGACTAATCCGGACAAATGAAAAGACAAAAACCCGGCCAGAAGGGAATGGATCATATTTGATTACCGGCGCCCTTCATGCTTCAGTCGATATCCTGAAGTATTGTTGACTTTTATATTCCTGTCTCGTAATGATCAACCCAACATTTCAGATCGGTAAATCATCCCATGTGCAGCGATATCTATAAAGTACAGTTAGAAAATATTTTTGAAGGTCCGATGGATCTTCTCGTCTATCTGATTCGAAAAAATGAGGTTAACATTTATGACATTCCGATTTCAATGATTACTGACCGTTATCTGGATTATATCGAATGGATGAAATCCATGAATGTCGATATTGCCGGCGATTTCCTGGTTATGGCCGCCACCCTGATTCAGATTAAATCCCGGATGCTGTTGCCGGTTCATGACGATTCCGATGAAGAAGACCCCCGCCAGGAAATTACCCGGCCGCTTCTGGAATACCTTCAGATGAAAGCCGCGGCCCTGCAACTGAATGAAAGAGATATGCTGGGGGAACACACCTTCATCAGATCTCCATCAAAAATATCCGATCCCGGTACCCTTCCGGATCACGAAATCCGGGTGGATATATTCGATCTGATCAAAGCTTTTCAGCGAATCATTGAGAATCTGTCTTCGGATATTTCCCTGGATGTAGTGGCAGACAAGCTGTCCATTAAGGATCGCATGATCGAACTCAGCCATCTGCTGAAAGAAAAAGGCTTCCTCATTTTTCAGGAACTGATCGGCAATGCTGCTGGAAAGGCCGATATCATCGTTACCTTTCTGGCCATACTGGAAATGGTCAAGCGCAATGCCGCCCACGTCATCCAGCGTGACGATACCGACACCATCACCTTGTATCTGAACGAAATCACCCATGCCTGAACTGAAGTTCATCCTTGAAAGTTTTCTCTTTGTTTCGGAAGAACCGCTGACGCTCGAGAAAATGAGAGCGGCACTTCCATTCACCGACACCAAGGGCATCAAAGAAGCCCTTCAATCACTGAAAAACGAATATGATCAGCGGCAAGGCAGTATCTGCCTGATCGAGGTGGCCGGAGGCTACCAGCTCCGGACCCGCTCGGAATATGCCGACTGGATCAAGAAAATCATCCAGACTTCTGCCCAACGTCTGAGCCCGGCAGCCCTCGAAACCCTGGCGATCATCGCCTATAAGCAACCCATCATGCGAAGCGATATCGAACACATCCGAGGGGTGGACACCGGCGGCATTATCCGCATGCTGCTGGACAGAAAACTGATCAAAATCCTAGGCAGAAAAGAAATCCCCGGAAGGCCCCTGATTTATGCCACCACGCGGTATTTCCTGGAAATTTTCGGTCTGAGAGATATCAAAGACCTTCCAGCGCCCAAAGACATTTCGGATCTCGGCAAACCGGTTGTTGACGCCCCTGAATGACGTTTTTCAACAATTTTTTCCCCTGCTTGTTGAAAAGTCTTGACTTCAGAGCCACAATATCGTTATTTAAAGAGCATCAATCGGGGCGGTTAACTCAGCGGGAGAGTGCTACCTTCACACGGTAGAAGTCGAAGGTTCAAATCCTTTACCGCCCACCAGCAAATTCAAGGGGGTTATGACGTAAGTCATAACCCCTTTTTGATTCTACTTGCCGGCAACCTTTCATGTAATCCTTTCTTTTAACAGCCCGCTCCTTCATTACTAGGCTACATTGTAGCTGTCAAGGTATTTATCATATAATTCCGTCTTCCGTGACGATCTGGTGGATGAGTGTTTTCTTTTTTATGAACAAATGTTATTCAACTTCAGAGACGGTCCATGATGCACCAAAAAGGTGGAAACTAAGCTTATGCAGAAAGTAAGATGCATTTAACGGATATAATACACATTATCCCAGGGCGGTACCCTGGGCTGGCATCGGACAAGGCCGTTGGCCTTCCTTGTGATTCGTGGGCAAAGTTGGAACCAAGCCTAAACAAGCATGCAAAGAGGTGTCGCCCAAAATGAATACGGACATGCCCAATGAAACCCTTTATGTTGATAAACGTCAGGAAAAGCGTTTGGAGTTTGAATCGCTTCTGCTTCCTTTTCTGGGTTCACGCATGAGCGATCATTTCTGTTTTGAATACATTCCGATGGATATTTCATTCAATGGGCTGGGAATTTTGATTCCCAACTGGGTGGTTAGTCGGGAACTCCTCAAAAATGATGAAAGAATTCATTTGCATCTGCCGTTTTACTTTTCGGATCAGTCTTACACCCGAGGAAACGTCATGTGGAATAGATGGGATGAGGATATGCAGGGACAGCTTTACGGCATTCAAATGAAAGATCACGAGAATATCTTTTATCCTTTGTATATTCAAACGGATACTCGTTCTGTGAATGTTGATTTGTCTGGATTTGATACTACCGGTGATCTGATGGAAAGTCTATTGAAAGATGCGGTTCTGCTAAAAAAAGGAATTCTCATTTATCTCAATCACCTGATTCCCTATTTTTCTCGGCTGGGAGGTCGTTCCAAACAAGATTATGACCAACTGAAAACAGTTCTGTTCGAGGATATGAAACGCCTGGTGATGAAAAATCTGAAATATATGGAAGTGTTGTATGGCCAGACAAAATCGTATCGTCAGGATAAAGAAATTGTTCTTCAAAACTTGAATCTGGATCAGTTGCGTGAAGCCGTTCGGTCAGAAATTTCTCTGGATGTGCTGAAAGTTGCGCTCGACACCGATGCAGTTACCCCTTATCTGAGCGCAATTGAGATCCTGGAAGAAAAACAGTACACCAATTATAACTTGATTGTGATGCTGTACATTCATGAGATAACGGAATAGCGGTGGAATCGCTATTTCCCGTTTGTCCTCGATCTACGGTCTGAAACCAGGCTGCTTGCCCACGCTTGGGCCGGCGACAGCCGGCAGCTCAGCCATGCAAGATGCTCTGAAGACATGCCGGATACAAGACGCCAATCCAGCTCTTTATTGACTTCAAACCAAACCACGCCACTCAGTTTCCATGCGTCGATAATCCGAAATGCATCCTGAATCCATTTCCCCTTATCACCTCCCTGGTCGGTAGAGGCTGTTTCAAAGACAATCACAGGTTTTGTTGAAGAAATGGCGCGCAGCTCCTTATACAGATGACTGAATATAGATTCAAATGAGCGCCAGTTGCTCTGCCAGCCGTGGGATTTCAGTGTTTGGGTGTTGCCCCAGTTGTATCCATCCATGCCCAGGATATCCACAGATGCATCGCCGGGATAATATGCGGCAGCCAGATTCCAGCCGGCCTGCGGATCGATTGAAATATTGGGAATCGATTCCGCATTGGGACAAAAAGCCCACAGCACATTGTCTGCACCTTCCTGACGGAATATCGATACGATATGGCGGAACATATTCTGATAGATTGCCGGGCTGTTCGGTCCGTAATCCGCTTCGGTGGTTCCCCAATGATATCGTTGGGAATTCATTTCATGGGCAACGCGGAGGATGATCGGCCTGCCCCAGGCTCTGGCTGCCTGAGCAAAATTTTTCAAAAAGGCATCATATGCACCTCCGGTAATGGCAGTGTGGGAAACCATGGTTTCTTTTCCATGTTCAATGACCATGGGCTCCCACGTCATACATGGAATGGCGCCAACAGACCAGATGGCGGTCAGGGTCTGCTCAGGAAATTCAGAAATCCTGGACGATTCCGGCCATTGCAGAAAAAATGTTACGATTCGAGGCGATATACCGGTTTCGAATACAACCGATTTAAGTCGATCCACTTCAATCGGGTAGCCATCCAGGGCAATTCCCCACATACACGGCTGCGGGTGGAATGATGGGGAGGTACAACCGATCAGAATCATGCTGCACAACACAGCCCAAGCCATTTTCATGAGTTCTCCTGGGGATGATTGAAATACAGCGTCAGGGATAGGATGATAAAATGGTAGGCGCACCAGAACATATTCATGACAATGGCGCCTACCGGCTCCCGTTCAAAATAGAGCCGCTGAGCGCCCCATATCATCGCACTGAAACAAAGGACTGCACTTACTAACTGTGGCCAAATGCCCCAAAGAGGCAGTACGCGGCTCTGCTCTTTGGGCGTGATGCCAAACGTACCTTTAACCCCTAAAATTCCCAGAAGCGATGCTTTCATGAATATCGGAAAGCAGACGGCGTTTAAAAGAACGCCTAGTCCGAGTTCCACCAGGCGATATCGACGCTGGTACATGGTGCTGATGAACATGGATATAGACAGAACCATGTAGGGAACAAAAATCAGAAAATAAATTTCCGGCTTGACAAAATAGCTGGGAACATCGCAGAATAAATAGAGTATCGGACAATAAACCATCACCAAAAAGACCCAACCGACAAAATAATGGCTTCCGGATAGAAAATACTCCCACCATTTCATTGCCGGCAAAGCAGATGGATTTCGAGCAAAAGCCCCGATAATTGTGCGAAACAGCCCAACAGTTCCCAGCGCCCAGCGGAATTGCTGTTTGAAATATCCCCCAAGATCCTCCGGCCCCATCCCAAAAGCGCACACCCGGTTGAGATATCGGGAAGACCAGCCGGCCACATGAAATTTCAGAGAAGTGGCAAAATCTTCGGTTACGGAAGATTCGTCAAACCCGCCGACCGCGTTCAATGCTTCCAGGCGAAACATCACATTGGTGCCGCAGCAGAACATGGCGTCCTGAAGGCTTTTCCCTTCACAGATATACTCATAAAATATGGCCTGTTGAAGCCCTGATGCACGGGCCACCCGATTGAACTCGAAATTTGAATAGTATTGGGGCGTCTGAATGAAAGCCAGTTTGGGCTGGCTTTCCATGACGGCAATCAAAGGCTCCACAAAATCCGGAAATGGATTCATGTCCGCATCAAAAACAATGATATATTTTTCTTTTTCGGTTTTTTTCCGGGTTCCACAGGGATAAAAATCAAACTCTTTACGAACATCGCCATTGATAAAGTCGAGAAAATCATTGATCATTCCAGCCTTGGCCCCATGCCATTTTCTGCGGAAGAGATGAATGCCGATTTCCTGACACAATTGATCGATCTGCGTTCGGTACGCGGCCATATTTTCCGGAGTGTCCCAGGCGATATCGTACCGCGTGTCATCCAGAAAATAGAGATTTTTATTGGGATAGGTGAGGTTGTAAAAACAGGTGAGGGTATCACGGATAACATCCAGTGGCTCTTTAAACGAAGAAACGATGATGGCTACCGGCGGAAAGGTTTTGGGCATGGGCAAATCACCCGTAACTTCCTTTTTTCCCGAATGAGCGGATACATGGAGGATGTTCAGAAAATAACCGAATCCGTGAACCAGTATAAAAAATTCGGCAAGCAGCAACATGGCCGCCATAATCTTTTCATACCAAACATAAGGTGCTATGAAAAACAGCACGGTTCTGCCAATGAGATATACAAAAATCATGAGCATGGTCGCCACGCTCAGAACTGCAAACCATCCGGCTCCATGAATCCGCGATATTCTGATATCCAAGATATTCTTCTCCACTAAAACTGATACTGTAACTCTCCCCAAAGGCCATCCGCATTCCACTCTCTGGACCGGTGACCCATGGCCTTCAGAACAAAGGCCCAATGATCGCTTAACTCTTTATGCCAATCCGCCTCCAGCCTTATCATATCGTTATTCTGGGTGTCGGTTCCAACTGAAGCCCGAATATCGTAATAATGCAGCGGTGCGCCGCAATAGAGTTCCCTGGACAGGTCATGATACCATTCTAAAGTGACGGCGCTTTCCCAAAGATCTTTGGGTGTCCAGTAGGGATGAATAATATTGACGAGATTGTTATTGTCATAGATAAATGTATCGTTGTTTGCGGTATTGCGATAGGTTTGGGTCAGAATGGTTTTAAATATTCGGGGATGATCGGTAAAAGCATATCCGACAAATGCTGAAACCATCTGCCCGGTGTTGTCATCCGAATAATTCAGATATTCGGCTTTTGCCCCTGCCTCGAGTTTTCGGGTCAGAAAAGAGGTGATATCCATTTTCCAGTGATCCGCCTGAATTGCCTGACGCAGCCCGAATGCATTGGTGAGTTCATCGCTTCGTTCAAAACCCAGACCGACTCTGAGCCCGTCCCAAACATTCAAGCGGATTGCAGCCAGCCCGGTATCGGTCTGGCCGAAATCATCGTTGGTGTAGATTTTATGGGTCCAGCGCAATCGGCCTTCCAGCCAGGGGGTGATCACGCCTCGGGCTTCCAGCGTATGACCATAAGCGTCCTGAGACGGCGCCTCCGATTTCGGAGATTCCAGCCAGTGATTCAATTCAGCCCTCAAATGGTATCGGCCCCGGATCGGTAAATCGGCAAAGACATCGATCTGGCGGCGGGACATCTGTGCTAATTCCCCCCAACCGGCTTCATCCCAGATCCTTGCCTGAATGCCCCCGATGGGATTCTGGCGAATCTTTTGCCGTTCAAGCGCCCGCTTGGACATTACATGGGTCGGATCCAGAGCCAGCAGCGTTTCATACGCTTCAGCCTCTTGGTCGCAAAGGCCAAGGGCGCATTTGACCTGAGCGGCATCAAACAAAGCCTCCTGGTTTCCCGGTTCAAATGCCAGAAGGGATTCATATGCATCCATCGCCGGAACGAATCGCTTGTTCCAGGCCAGCCATTTGGCGGAGCTTTCCAGAACAGCCCATTTTTGAATGCGATAGACGGGTAGCCATTCGATGGTTAACCCCTCGAGTGCTTCAATATCTGCAGGGGATCGCAATTCAGAAATCTGGCCGGTGACATATTCGTACCCCGTATAGACCGATCCATTGTCCGCCTGATCCTGAACATATTCCCATAAAGGTTCCATGGCTGGGTTCCCGGCTGTAAGGGATTTCAGCGCACGGGCCAGACAAATATCCAGCCTGGGGATAAGCAGCGAGCGATATCGCAGCATCGCCTGATCGATTCGTTTTCCCCATACCGCCACCCGGGCGCTTTCACGAACAGGAAGCGGATCATTTTGATTTTGCGCATGAATGGCATCGTAAGTTTCAATGGCTGTATCGTAGTCTTTATTCCAGGACTGAACCCGGGCCCATGAAATCCATATCTTTGAATTACCGGGAAAATCCTTGGAAAGCGATTGAAACAGTTCCAGTGATTCCGAATACTGTCCGTTAAAAGCCAGGTTTTCCGCCAATCCCAGTTGAGCGGGATAACACTCCGGATCTGCATTCAAGATGTTGCGAAATAAACGAATGGCAATTTCCGGGTGTCCGTTTTCCGAGTATAATCCAGCCCATGCCACTCCTTTCATGGGTGAAGCAGTTGCAATTGTCATCAGCGGATCGACAAAAGAATTATCCAGAACGTTTTTTTCAGACTGCTCGTACTGAACTATCGGTGAGTCCGGCGCCAAGGCCATGGCCTGATCAAAAGCACACCGGGCTGATTCCTGATGGGAAGAATCCGATTGAGCCAGTTGACGGTGACATTTGCCAAGTCCCGTCCAGCCGGTTGCGGCAAAATCCGGGAATCGCGTCAGATCGGTAAAGACGGAAACGGCTTCGGCATATCGACGCTGTCGATAGAAAATATCGGCCTTCAACGCCAGTGCTTTGGCCACATGATCTCCTGCCGTGTTCGACGGCCCGGCTGGATCAGCCTGGATTGCAGATATCGAATTCAGTAATTTTTCGATTTCAGTCAGTGCGCTGCTGAAATCTTTTTTTTCAGCATGCAGTTTGGCCAAAGCCAGGGAAATGTCTGGTTTTGAATGCCCCCGATGTCGAAGGGATACGTACAGTCCTTCTGCAGACTCATACTGCTGAGCGCTGACCAGAAGCCCGGCAAGTTTTAGCTGGGTATCGTTATCATTCGGATGGTGATTCAGATGATTACGATAAATCGTTTCAATCCGGTAGAAATCGCCCCACATATTCATAGCTTCGGCGTATGCCGATAAAATCGAACTGTCCGTGGGGTTGATGGTCAAGGCTTTTTGAAACAACCGTCGGCAGGCTTTGGCATGGCCTTGCTCTATCTCAATCTGCGCCAGTTTGACCGTGGCATTGGGATGATCCGGAGAGCAAGCCAGAATCCGATTAAGTTCAGCAGCAGCTTTATCGTATTGTTTCAGGCGGATACATATATCTGCCAACTCGATACGGATGTCAAGCCTTTCCGGCGCTTCAACAATGACACTGTGATATTCAGCCTGAGCCTGTTCCAGTGTTTCATTTTTATAGGAAAGCAGCCGCGCCAGGGCCAGTCGCGCATCCGTGTCTGAAATCACCCCATCGATGGAAAAGAGATTTTCCTGACCATAACCAACACTGGCAATCAAGATCAGACTCATTGCAGCCAGAAATAAAAATATTCGGTGAAAACATGGGTAGATGGTCAATACCTGAAAGGAAGTCTGCATTCATTAGTCCGGTTCGTTCGTATGATTCGGAAAATCAAGGGTCCAGGGTTTTACGCAACTCAGCGATGGCGGCCTCATGTTGGTTGCTCCAGATCAGTACAAATGCATACTTGCGTCGAATCTGTTTGTCATTGGGGACCTGGATCAGGATTTTTTTATAAACCGCGATGGCTTCGGCATATTTTCCGGACCAGCTCAGGGCATCCGCCAGTTTTGCCCGAACCTGGTAATCTTGGGGATGGGTTTGCAAATAGTTTTGATACAACGTCATCGCCTGGTTGTATTGTTTTTTTGCCAGATAAATGTCCGCCATTTCAATCCGGCTGCGATCATCCAGCTTGTCGGAAGGAATTTCTTCATAAATCCGGATTGCTTTTTCCGGTGAGCCCATCCAGTTCAAGACATGGGCCATTTCCAGTCTGGCTTCCGAAAGCTCCGGTCGCTCCGACAGCAATCGTTCGTACTCGGTGATTGATTCCGGGTATTTTTTGACGTAACTTAATATTCGGGCAAGCTCCCATCTGGCCTGCCAGTCCGGGATCATCTCTTTTTCTGAATCCTGAGGTCGATTGAGATAATCCGGATCCAGGATATTCGGCTGCGGTGGAGACGGTTTATCCTGCGCCTGAAGAGCAGATGCTACCAGGATAAACAGGATTAAACCAATCCAGAACTTATTTCGATTCATCAGTTTTCTCCCAAAACCATACTGTATTCGGAAATCGCATCATCCAGCCTGCCGCTCCAGAAAAGCACCCTGGCCAGTTGAATACGGGCGCTGCGATTCTGTGGGTGATTTCTTAGAATATCCTGATAGCATAAAGCAGCTTCGCTGTACTTTTTCTGCCAGCTTATCGTTTCTGCCAGCTCCAGTTGAAGATGAACCAAATTAGGATACCTGCTGACAAGTATTCGATACAGGTTTTCAGACTGGTGGTAGGACTGAACATTGCGATAATACCGGGCCATGCGCAGCATCACCGAAGCGTCCTGGGGTTTTATTTTCAGCAACCGATCGGCCAGAGCCAGAGCGTCTGGAAACCGCCCGAATTGTTCATACAGGCTGGTCAACCGCCATAAAACAGTTTCGTGATCCGGTACCTGGGAAAGCAGCGCCTGATACACGGACAAGGCATCTTCAAATTGCCGGGTTGCCATAAAAGCATCCGCAAGATACAGTCCGGCTTCAGGTCTATTTACACCGCCTTGAATGGCCTGGCGCAACAGGGGAATCGCCTCGGAAAAACGTTGTGCAAAAAACAAATCTTCCCCATTCCGGTAAAGAATCCATTTGCGGCTGGTCAGTCGATAAGCCGCCATGGTCAAAACCAGCGTTAGAACCAAAATAACAGTGAATGTCGCATATTGTTTGGTTTTAACCGTCAATGTTTCACATTCCGGCAGGCATCGTCCAATGAATCATAGATGGGAATCACCTTATCAAAGCGGGTTATCCGAAACAGGTTTTTCACCGTCTTATTCAGGTTGCACAACACCAGAGAGCCGTCATGTTTTGTTGTTTTGAACAATGAAATCAATACGCCCAAGCCGCTGCTGTCCATAGATGCCACTTCAGACATATCCAGCACAATCCGCTGATGGCCTTTTTGTATCGAATCGACGACCTGTCCTTTGAACAAAATGGATACCGACGCATCGATAACCGAAGTTAAGGGGCAAAGAACCAGAACACCACCAACTATTTTTTCTTTAAACTGCATCTATTGTATTCCTTTCAATGAACTGCATTTTCACAGGTCCATCGCGAAACATCGACGTTCAGATATTAAATTTCGCAGCGTTATCGGTCATCGGCGTTTTTCTATAAATTGGATTGGCAATCATCATAATCGCCAGAACCAATTTTATCATTTTTAACCCGCTTGTGTTTATGTGAATTCCGCCATCCTGTACCATGATTAATGACCAATTTGCAATGTATGTCAGCAGGCGTTTTATCAGTCAAATTGAAGAATACGTCGGCTCGAACAAGCATCTGCACAAGGCGTTAAAAAGGATGCCGGTGGATATCCCTATCTAATGAATAATATTAGAAATTTCATTCGGTTGATAGATTCCATGATGGAAATCAAAGATATGACCGAACCATCGGAAATGATCATGATGCTCCGGGATGCACTAAATTATGACAAATGGATTACCGACAATAACGAGCAAAGACCCGATGACGACTTGATCGCCAATTTGGATCAATTGCAGATGGCAGCGTCAAAATATCACGATATTCCGTCTCTGTTGAACTACACCGATTCATTTCGGGAACAGAGGCAAGGATCAGACGATGGCGTATTACCAAACGCAATGGGAGATATTGAAGAAGAACGGCGGGTAGCCTTTGTGGGAATATCCAGAGCCAAGCAGTTATTATACCTGTCATATTCGATAAAACACTTGGGGAAGGCGGGGAAGGTATCGCCATTTCTTGAGGATACAAGGGAAGCAATATGGCAATTGAACGAAAATTCAAGGTTACATATCCAGATGATTTCAACTTTCAGAAAGTTTATCTTGAAGTTATGGAAAATCTTCCGTATGGAATCAATGTTGAGGAAATCAATCTAACAGAGGTTAATAATTGGCAGAGACCGATTGAACTGAAGCGGGCATTGACCGATTTGGATATTCAGAAATATCGGGAGATGTTAGGGGGAGTCCGCAGGTGAGGTAGAAGTAAGGGAAGAACTAAAGCTTTTGCAAAGGACATTTGCCCTGGCGCTGGAGGATTCTGGCGCTGGGGAATAATTTTTTCAACTAAAAACGGAAGGTGTTTTGAATTGGGTGGCGCATCCTATTATTGGTACAGCCATTTGACCAATCAGCACTTGCTGGAATGGATACGCCACTTATAAAAAATGATAAGAAATCGCTATCAGAAAGTGCATAAAATCTTCATGAAATTTTTCAATCCAAATGTTAACTTTGGTACATAAGTTAGCATACAGGCCCTACCTGCTTAATACTTCATCTGTGTATTTGTCATTCCACATAAATATTGCTTATAAATCTTAATCTGATATGGAGTGAACACTTGTCAAAGTATCCACATTTCCAAACATTGCAGGAATCTAAAGAAAGGAAAACACCGTGAAAAAAACATGGGCAAGTGCTCTCTGTATTATTATTCTGATGTACACCGCGATTGCGTGGTCTTCACCAGTTCCGGATACCGGGCAGACAAAATGCTACGATGTCGCCGGTAACGTGATTACCTGCCCATCACCTGGCCAGCCACTTTACGGGCAGGATGGCAACTACAGCATCAATCCGATGTCCTATACGAAGTTGGATGGCAGCGGGAATGCACTTCCAGATTCTGCCACGTCATGGGTCATGGTGAAAGACAACGTCACCGGTCTGATTTG
This sequence comes from uncultured Desulfobacteraceae bacterium, assembly GCA_903953895.1. Taxonomy (GTDB): domain Bacteria; phylum Desulfobacterota; class Desulfobacteria; order Desulfobacterales; family Desulfatirhabdiaceae; genus RAAP-1. The sequence goes on from CAJBLH010000017.1 coordinate 56,285, forward strand.
GGAGATGAAGACCAATATGGATGGTGTCAAGAATTACAATGATCCGCATGATGCTGACAATACCTACAACTGGTATGATAGCAACCCGGCGACCAACGGCGGTTATGCGGGAATTCCGGGCAGCGGCTTGGATACGGAAGACTTTATTAAAGCCTTGAATGATGCCAACTACGGCGGATACAGCGACTGGCGGCTGCCAACCATCAAGGAACTGGTGTATATTGTCAACTATAACATTTCTTACATAGGAACGACGATAGATACAGGATATTTTCCCAATACCCAGACGTCCTTTTATTGGTCCTCAACTAGCTATCCAGCATATACGTATATGGCCTGGGGTGTGAAATTCCGCGACGGCTACAACGGATTCGACTTCAAGTACGAGGATGCCGATCGCTATGTTCGTGCCGTTCGGGGCGGTCAATCTTCTGCAGGCGCTTTTAAAGATAATGGCGATGGCACAGTAACAGATATATCCACAGGCCTAATGTGGGAAAAAGCTGGACCTCCCGGCATGACATGGGATCAGGCACTCGCCTATTGTGATAGTCTGAGTCTTGGCGGCTATACGGACTGGCGACTACCTAACATCAAGGAACTAAACAGCATAGTGGATTACAGCCGAGTTGATCCCTCAATTAACACTACCTATTTTTCTGGTTATTGGAACTATGCTTCTTGTACTACTGATGCAAACTTTACTTTCTATGCGTGGGGCATGACCTATGCCAGCTCCTCTGCAGGTCAAAACGACGGTCAAGCTAAGGACTATAGCACCAATGTCCGCTCCGTTCGCGGGGGGCAATCTGGGGCATTGGGTGATTTAATTCTTTCGGTCACGCCCAGTAACTGGAATGTTGCCAAAGATGCCGGTGCCACAATATTCAGTGTATCCAATAGCGGAACCGGAATCATGCCCTGGACGGCTTCGGTTACATCAGGAGACGATTGGCTTTCGATTACATCGGGAGCCAGTGGCATCAACGCCGGAACCATTACATGCTCCATCAGTGCCTATACTGGTGCTTTCTCACGCACTGGAACACTCCGAATAACGGCAACCGGTACAACTGGCAGCCCTGTGGACGTAACCTTGACTCAGGAAGGAACAGGCAACATCACTTTATCACCGGTACCTGATACCGGGGAGACGGAATGCTATGACGTTGGCGGTAATGTGATCATTTGCCCTTCGCCCGGCCAACCCCTTTACGGCCAGGATGCCAACTACAACATCAACCCGATGTCGTACACCAAGCTGGATGGCAGCGGAAGCGCCTTGGTGGATTCGACCACATCATGGGTCATGGTGCGGGATAATGTTTCCGGCCTTGTCTGGGAGATGAAAACCGACAAGGACGGGGTACAAAACTTCAATGATCCTCACGATGCAGATAATGATTATACTTGGTACGACAACAACCCGGCTACCAATGGTGGTGATCCGGGCACACCCGGTGATGGAACGGATACCGAAGACTTTATCAAAGCATTGAATGATGCCAACTACGGCGGGTACAATGACTGGCGATTGCCCACCATCAATGAACTATCCTATATCGTTAATTACAGCATCCCGGACCCAGGACCAACGATAGATACTGGATATTTTCCTCATACGGCTGCATCGCAGTATTGGTCCAGTACTGCCACCGCAAGCAATATTGGCAGCGCGTGGTACGTGAATTTCAATGACGGTTACACATCTGATAACTACAGTAAAAGCAATACGTTAAATATTCGTGCCGTTCGGGGTAGTCAATCTTCTGCAGGCGCTTTTAAAGATAATGGCGATGGCACAGTAACAGACAAATCCACAGGCCTAATATGGCAGAAAGATAGTACTTGCGGCATGACATGGGATCAGGCACTCGCCTATTGTGATAGTCTGAGTCTTGGCGGCTATACGGACTGGCGACTACCTAACATCAAGGAATTACGAAGCCTGGTAGATTATTGCCGATACAATCCCGCGATCAATTCGATATATTTTTTGGATACTGCTAATTCTTGGTATCGGTCGTCCACTACCTACGCTAGCTATACCGATGAAGCATGGGGTGTGCATTTCGACCATGGCTATGGCGCCGGCTTCGGCAGCGGTACCCACAGCAAGAAGAACTCTGATCAATGTGTTCGCGCTGTTCGCGGTGGACTGTTTGGGCCCATTTCAGTTATTTCCGTTAGCCCGACCAGTCAAGCTGTTGCTAAAGACGCTGGCAGCACAGCATTCAGCGTATCCAACACTGGAACGGGAACAATGCCCTGGTCAGTATCTGTAATATCCGGCAGCGACTGGCTGATGATCGTATCGGGCGGCAGTGGAAGCAATTCCGGAACCACCATCTGCAGCTACACAGCCAACACTGGTACAGCAAACCGTATAGCCACCATACGGGTAACGGCACCCGGGGCCGCCGGCAGCCCGGTGGATGTTACGGTAATCCAGGGGGCCATAACAACGGATTGTATGGCTACGTTAGACAGCAACCTATCTCTTCACATACCGCTTCTTTCCAGTCTCTGGTGGGGCGGCCCGTCTTACTGGGCGGATCTGGTTTACGCGCCCAATCCGGCGTATCCGATATGGATACCGTTTAAACTGATCAATGCCACCATCATCCAGAGCGGTATATTTTCGTGCGACGCATCCACGCTGTCCGACGATTTAAAAATTCATATTCCCGATCTCTTGTTTCCGGACGGCATTACCCGGATGTGGGTGGACATGGAATACAGTTCGGTGCTTTCCATAGATGGTAATTTCTACTGGGTTGTTACAAATTATGGAGCGGTTTATAATTAACACTGCTTTCTGATTTCTTCCCGTGGGGGCCATTTGTACCCACGGGGGAATTCATTTCCCCTCCCAGCTAGCACAATCAATCTGAATGCTAACTTCAGCGTATAAGTTAACATTCGCACTTATGAATTAAATTCAGATATATTAAAAACTTACCCATTATTTTTTTCATTTATTGTTTAACTGTCCATGTTTTTTAATGTTAAGTTTTAATCATATATATAAATAACATTAAGAGGGGGCAGCATGTCGAATCCGAATCATCCCAAAACGGGTAGCCAGATCAAGGTCGATCCCATAAAAAATCTAAAAGACGTCAAGTCCATCAAAAAGCTCCTGAAGGATAACCCCAGAGATTATGCGCTGTTCGTCATTGGAATCAATACCAATCTCCGGGCCAGCGATCTGGTGAATATCACAGTTCAACAGGTTCAAGATTTAAAAGCCGGTAATGACCAGCTAATATTATAAACGATAACTTTTCATGTGGTTTTCGAATCCCAGGATGTATTCATTGCCCCTGCCCAATAGCCTTGCTTCAATTTGCGCCAGTTTGACTTGATACTAACATTATTTGTTTTATATCAATAAGTTATATGTGTGCTTCATTTAGCATAAGGGTGTGCAATATACATCAGTTGAACGATGTGCCCATTGAGTTAGAACCGGCGAGATATAAGCGTGGTGGATGGTATCAGCAATGAGAATGTGGCGCAGGCGGAAAAATCCCGGCGATGATGGAATTGTTCAATGCTATATTCACACGTTTTGCAGAAAAATTAACTACAAATAGAACGCATTGACATTCCATTAAACTGAAAAAAAGGAGGATAAAACTGAAAAAATTATCCGGTAAACTTGAACATCGCGATTCATGTCCGCATAAACAGCAAAGAAGATTGGATGCCTTTTTTATCCGTAATGATTCCCTCCAGAGTTTTGCATGATTCACCAATGGATAAATTGAATCTGTCTAAAATCCATCCCAAAGAGATTCCGCGCTCCAGCAACCGATAGCTTGTACCTATCAGTTTGACCACATTCCCAGAACTTAGTACGTCGAATTCCTGTTCGACAATGGTCAATACGCCAGATTTCAGATAGCGGATGATCATTCTGGAAGGAATTGTCGGCCATGAGGAAAGGAACAAATTCGCATCGCGTTTTCTACCGCCCCAAACCCATGAACCCTGCCACATTCCGGTAATATCTGAAGGCAATAACGGTCCAGCGCCTGCACTTTCCAACCCAAGAAATTTAATTACTTTTCTCAGCATGGTGGTAAATCCTGAGGGATTTCGAAAATCAGCAAACCGTTTATCCGCCAGAAATAATGGAACTGTGCAGTTTTTAATAACCAGCGGTAATACCGTTATGGTAAATCCAGGCACTTGTTGCTTTAGCAAGAATTCAACTTTACTCCTGAGCCAATCTGATCCGGCTGAATTCGGTGACAAAATCACTGCAAGATACACATGACCAAAAATATCTTTGAGAACATCATTGATCAGAGAGTTCTGAGTGTCACCTATCTCAGCTTCATCAAGCCATACTGTTGCGCCAGCCAGTGAAAGCTCAATCGCCATTTGTCGAGCAAATGGCTTATCTTTAATGTCATGAATTAAGAAAACGGTTTGTGCCATGTTTTGTTCCCTGATTGAATGCGCTATATTTAAATTTCATCTTTACGATACATTCACTGTGATGCCAACAGGAAATTGAATTGCAAAATATCACGATTAATATGTTTCTAATTATTCCCATCTGACCTATTTCAACGTGTCCGTGTGATGGACAGTTTCAATCCACGCCCCCGGGCGGGGGGCGACGAATACTTTACAGATCAGGCGTGCGCGGATACGTAGTCTGAACTTCAACCCGCTTTAATGCATCAAATAGCGGAGGAAAGTCTACTATCTCCAAAGCATTAGGATATGGCACTGCACCTTTAGAAGGATCGACCCCATGCAGAAGCGGTTGAGTTGCTGTACAAAAAACAAACGGTGCATCCCAGTTTTCCGACAAAATCCGGTTTCGCCAGGTGTCTTTTTCAAACACCAGATTTGAATGATGCTCCAAAACAATTTGATTGAAAACAACATTAAAAATTTTCGCTACATTCGATGCATTTTGGTCAATAATCGAGGTGTAAGGAATGACATAAATGATGCGTTCAAGATTATGTTTCTTTGCATGGTGGAGCGCAAAACGCAGACTGGAGAAAGTTTTTCCGCCACCTGTTGGAACTGTCAGATAATAGAGTCCCAGCACGTCATTTGCCCTTTGCCTGCAGGACGATGAAATCTCTTGTCTTGTCTGATCAACTTCATTTTTGTTTTCAAAGGATATTTGTTCAAAACAATCGATCAGGTTTTGCCAATCCGGGTATTTGCCGAGATAACGCAATTGTGCGCCTTGCGGGTTTTCGAAATCGGCGGTGCTTAATCGATCAGCATCCACCAAACAACTGAACAGGAAGCGAACCAAGAGACCTATTGAAAATGATCGTACCGGGTCACTGCAATATTCGTGAATCAGGCTTACGATCTTTCTTAATTGATCATTTTTTTTCTCTGATTGAATCAATTCAGAGATTCGATCTAAAATTGATTTATCGATTTCTTGATCCATCAGCGGTGCAATATGAACGGCGATATTCCGGCGGAGATACCCAAGTTTTTCCCCGTTTTTCCAGAGCAGCGAAACCGCATTGGAATCGTGATTGTTCTGGGGTTCACGCACCACAAAAACCGGATCATCGGCGGAAATCGTCAGGCTGTCGGTATCCGGGCCGGGCCGGGTAAAGCGATATTTGCGAAAACCGAACCCCACCACCCGTGTGGAAAACGAATCGGCCTGATTGAACCACTGCCGGGCGGCCTCGTTCATATCCGCCGGCATTCCGCCGATCAACCGGGCTGTGTTGGTTTTGGAAATATCCCGGTCGCCGTAAACCCCCAGTGCATATTCAAAGAACAGCTCCCGGCAGGCCGACGGCCCCAGCATGTTGCCCAGAAGGGTGAGATAACCGATATCGTTGACAAAATCATGGTTGATCCACAGGGCTGATTTGAATGTAACCCCGGATTTGTAATAAGAGAGAATTCTGGCGGCTTTGACCAGAAATGATAGAATTTCCGCCAGTCGTTTCGGGTGCAGCACCAGGCGATCAGCACCCAACTGGCCATGTAATTCTGAGGACGTCTGACAGCAGCTTCCGACTGAAGGCGCCCAGGTTTTTGGCGATCAGGCCGCCATCGTTTCCGGAAAGCAGATACTGGGCGATCAGAACGGCCAGTATCTCTGCCTGGGATGCAAAAAGCCGGGGCAGTTCATAGCAGTCGTCGGTGTAGCGGTATCCTTTTCTGGAAGTGTTGTATTCCAGAGGGGCGGCCAGACGATCCCGCATGAAATCGATGTTGCGCTGGGCGGTTTTGGGTGAAATTTCAAATTTTCTGGCCAGCGAGACGGCATTGGGGAATCTGCCGTTTCGGACCTGAAAATCCAGCCATTGAAACCGTTCGAAGATCAGAAAACTGCCCATCGGTCATCTCCTTTTGGTTGACTCGTCCCCGACCCAACGGTTTTTTCAGAATTTGGAAAATATTTCGACTGCGGTCAGGCATTCGTCGAACTGCCGGTACTCGGCATTGGGGATGCCACTCTGTTCGTTGCGTCCGAGATTGGCTGCAACATTGAAATTGATGCCGACATGGGCATTGAAATCATAGCTGACCCCTGTGGAAAAATTATATAGCCAGTCATTACGCAATGAGGGGGCAGAGCCGCTGTTGAGATTGCCGACGGTGTAATCGGCGTTTTTGACCTGGCAGTTCAGGTTCCAGACCAGGGGGATATCGAATTTGCGGCGATACCCCAGGTCCAGACCGGTGTCGAATGTCGGCGCCTGGCCGGTGCTGGATACCCACCGGGAACCCTTGTACTTGAAGATAAGCGAATCCTGTTTCGATATTTGCGCGGTCAGAGCGGATTCCCCATAAAAATTCACCTGATTATGATCATTGACCGGAGCCGTGTCATCATAACTGCGAAAATCCGGCCCGCCGAGTACCGACAGGGTCAGCCAATTGAAGAATTTACCTTCGATTCCGATAAATGTCCGGTGATAGTTGTTGGTGCCGCTGTAATTCGAGTTGATCACTTTATCCTGATACTGATGGCCATAACGATACCCTAAAAAAACGGCTGCTTGTGAAGATATTTTGCGGCCCACATCCACCCCGCCGTTGGCTTCATAGCGGTCGACCCAGTTCTGATACCCGCTGACCGCCCGTTGGACGGTCAGCATATCCCAATATTGGAGGGTGCCGGCCGGGCGAACAAAAAACGGGTCGAAGTTCAGTTGAAAATCGACCTTCGCGCGATCCTGATACTGATTCCGACGTTCGCGGGGAAACGCATGAGCATAGCAGCTTCGGGAACTGTCTGCACCGGAATAAATCGGTGCGATGCTGCTGCCGTCAATGTAAACAAAGGAATTGTCGAAGTTGAAAGAAGTATTATCCGTCTTTGTTTTCAGCTTGTTTAAAATGCGATGCGCATTGTTGTTTTCTTCCGACGCCTGGGAATACATCGACAAACCAGGCTCATAATTGAAAGAAAAGACCTGGAGTACATTCTGGTCGGTAAAAAGAGGGGCCAGATCGATCCCGATTTTTGGCGACAGGGTGGTTTTCCAGGAATAGCTTCTCGGCATGCCGTTGCCGGATACGCCCAGAAGGTTGTCATCATAACTTTCTTTGAGACCCAGAGACAGTTCCTTCAACCAGACCGGTTTTGTCAAGAAGAATGTGGATGGGCTGGAATCCGGTAAGGCAGACGGGTTCTCCTGGGCCTGGGCTGCAGCGGCTGAGAGTACCGTCATACACAAAATCAACAGAAATCGGATTCGGCATGGCTTTTTCATTCGATGTTTGCTGGTCAATATTTTTTTCCTCCTTGTTTTGAGATTCTGAAAGTTGAAAATATGTCGATAAATTATTGATGTCATGCTTTAAATAATCAAGTTCTTTTTGATTTAACTTGGTTGTAAGCCATGATATCCTTATATAAAGGGCTGGTAAACTATCGATTGACGGAAAAAACAAGGGAGGGGTGAATGAAGCGAAAATGGCTGGTTTCTGTGGGGATGCTCGTTGTCGCGGTTGTTTTATCGATTGCACAGGATTCTATTGCGCAACAACTGTTTTCAATAAAGGTGGCGCTCATCTTCGACATCGGCGGAAGGGAAGACGGCGGGTTCAACGATTCCGCATACCGCGGCCTGGAAAGAGCGGTTTCGGAGCTTGGCGTCAAAGCGGTTTATCTGGAACCCGACGGCAGTCTGGACCGGGAAATCGCTTTGAATTCGGCTGCGGCTTCCGATGCGGATCTGGTTATCGGGGTGGGGTTTATTTTTTCAGACAAGATGAATGAACTGGCTGCACGGTACCCCGCCAAGAAATTCGTCTGCGTCGATTACAATATCCGATACGACAATCAGGGTCAAATCAAGCCTTTTCCGGGTAATCTGTCGGCTCTGCTGTTCCGGGAAGAGGAGGGTTCCTATCTGGTCGGAGCAATTGCGGCCCTGAAAAGCAGAACAGGCAAAATCGGCTTTCTTGGCGGCATGGACAGCCCGATCATTCTAAGATTTCAGGCCGGATATCTGGCAGGCGCCAAATCCGTTCGTCCGGATATCCGTGTGTTGTCGCAATTTACCGGGCTTACCGGCAAGGCGTTCAACAATCCCCAGAAAGGATATTTGCTGGCAGAGCGCATGTACGGGGAAGGCGCGGATATCATTTTCCACGCGGCCGGGGTAACCGGTGAAGGTCTTTTTCTGGCAGCCAAAAAACGCCACCTGTGGGCGATCGGTGTGGATATCGACCAGAGTTCTCTGGCTCCGGGTCTGGTTCTTACGAGCATGACCAAGCATGTGGATGTAGCGGTGTTCGAGAGTGTTAAGGCATGTGCTGCCGGAAATTTCTCGGGCGGCGTAAAGAGCTTCGGCCTTAAGGAAAACGGCGTCGGGTTTGTTTATGACGACTACAACAAGGGACTGATTCCTGGCGATATTCACGACAAAGTCCAAGCGATTCAGGGAAAAATCATCTCCGGAGAATTGACGGTTCCAACAGTGGATTCGAGCAAGCCCCTGCTTTCCCGCAATGATCTGCGGGATGTGCTGACCGAGTTGAAAGACGAGATCAAGGTCGTTCTGGAAAAACTAGACAGCGATTTGAAACTTGGCGCAAAAATGCTCTCCGGCATGGAATTGAACAGTGACAGCGCCCGATCCGTACTGAAGCGATTATACGGGTTGAACCCCTACCTCATCGATTGTTCGACGGTCAGCAATCAGGCAATCCTGCAGGCCATCGTGCCGGAAGGGTTCAAGCAATTCGAAGGTGCTGATATCTCGGCACAGGCGCATTGGGCCAAACTGATAAAAACCAGAAAACCGGTGTTGAGCGGCTCTTTCCGTTCCGTTCAAGGGCCTGCCGCAGTCGCCTTTCATTATCCTGTCTTTTCATCCGACAGTCGGTTTGCCGGATCGGTGTCGGCGCTGTTAGCCCCGGAAAAACTGCTGGCGGGCATCATCACGCCGGTCTCTTCGAACCTGCCGGTCGATATCTTCCTGATGCAGACGGATGGCCTGATGATCTATGATGTGGATACCGATCAGATCGGTCGCAATGTTTTTCAAGACCCCCTGTATCAACCCTTTCCCGAACTGCTGGCCCTGGCCCAAAAAGTGGTGGCGACAAAAAAAGGTACCGGTGAGTATCGGTTCTACCAAGAGGGATCAGGCGAGTCGGTCAGCAAACTGGCTTACTGGAAGACGGCCGGCAAACTCGGCACCGAATGGCGCATCGTGATCACCTGCGCCAAAGATCGCATCGAAAAATAAGTCTCGTCGTAACCGTTCGCATCTTCCCCCCGCCGGGGGGGGAGGGGGGAAATATCGTGTTTACAAATAGTTAATCTCTTCCAATGATATTCAGCAGGAAGGTGGGTGAACGGTTGTCATGCATGAAATCGAAGTTATAAAAATATTCGTCAGTTTTGTGATTACCTGGTGTATCGGGTTGATTCCAGCGATAATTGTTCGATACATCATTTTATGTCGTCCCGTTGGAAAATTGGTCGCAATTGGAACATGTATCATTTTTTGGATAACAATCAGTTTTATTCTGTCCGAAGCATTGGAAAGCAAGGGCATGACAAACGTTGCCCTTACGATGATTTCTTTTGTGTCTTACTGGATATTGCGACAGGGCAAGCCTGCAAAATCAGAACAAAAACGGAACATGCCGACAGATAATAAAAGAAAGCCGGACGATAAAACCTCTGGAACACCTGTGTCAGGAGCAAATAAACCATATGCATCGACAAACGATATGGTGGCGATTACGCAAAACAACCCATCTGCTATCACAGCAACGACGAAATCGCCGCTAGAATTCGAAAGAGATATTCTCAATCAGGAATTCATGGAACTCTATCGTACAGGCAACTACGATCGGGCACAGGTGGTGGGTATGAAAGCGTATAAAGTCACAACGAAAACAGTTGGGCCCGATCATCCCGATGTGGCGTTGTGCCTGAACAACCTTGCCGATATCTACAAAGCCGTAGGCCGGTACGCCGAGGCAGAGCTGCTTTACAATCGCTCACTGGCGATCATGGAGAAGGCTCTCGGCTCGAAGCATCCTGATGTGGCCGCAAGCTTGAACCATCTTGCGGAACTCTTTTATGCACTCGGCCGATACGCCGAGGCGGAGCCGCTCTGCAATCGCTCACTGGCGATCATGAAGAAGGCTCACGGCCCGAAGCATCCCGATGTGGCAACGAGTCTGGAAAATCTGTCCGCCCTGTATCGGGCGACAGACCGGCAGAAGGATGCCGTCAAACTCGATCAGCGTGCGGCAGCCATTCGGGCGATCAGACAATGACAGTAAGACCGGGGGGATACCGAACCAAAGGATGGGATAAAATACCCCTTCAAACGGGCTTGGGTTCCGACAGTACAGCCATTGCACCCATCATCGTCTCTGCGAGCCGTTCAACTGATATTCCGGGATGTTATGCCAAATGGTTTATCGATTGCCTCGATCGCGGCCACGTTTTATGGGTCAACCCGTTCAACCGGCGCACGCAGGTCGTTTCTTTCGAAAAAACCCGCGTTATCGTTTTTTGGACAAAAAACCCGGAACCCCTCCTGCCTTTTCTGGATGAAATCGACCGAAAAGGCATTCACTATTATTTCCAATATACGCTCAATGACTACGAAGCACAGAGGTTTGAACCCCATGTTCCACCGATCGAAAAACGAATTGAAACATTTTGCCGGCTTTCGGAACAACTTGGAAAAGCGCGGGTGATCTGGCGGTTTGATCCCCTGATTCTGACGGATACCCTAGGTGTGGACGAATTACTCGAAAAGATCCGGGGTGTGGGTGATCGACTCCATGAATTTACCGAAAAGCTTGTGATCAGTTTTGTGGATATCGCCATTTACCGGAAAGTCCGGAACAATTTTAGAAGTCATCATGTCAACGGGCGAGAATTCAATCCGGAGCAGATCGCCCAGCTTGCGCAAGGGCTTCAGGAGTTGAATCGTTTGTGGCGGCTGGATATGGCGACCTGTGGGGAAACTGCTGATCTTGAAAACTATGGCATCACGCACAATCGATGTATCGACGATGCATTGATGATCAGGCTTTTTAAAGACGATTTACGGTTGATGTCTTTTTTCGGTTATCAGCAAGGGGAGGTATTCCCAGGTGATAAACGGATATATCTGAAAGACAAAGGCCAGCGGAAAGCCTGCGGCTGTATCGTCAGCAAGGACATCGGCAGGTACGATACCTGTGGTCATGGGTGCATTTACTGCTATGCCAACCATTTCTCCGGCAGCGTATCGACTGCTTCAGAAAAGAAGTAAAATCGATGTGATATCGAAAAATGCAGATGTCTTTACGGTTTTTGCGGAAAGATCAGGCGCCAGAGCCGAGCATAATAGTGGAGGCTCGACAGCGACAGAGCGCCGCCGATCGTCAGATAAAGAGCGGCCAGGTATTCCTTCGGAATTGGCGAATGGCGGAGAATCGTTCCCAGAGTTATCATGATGATAATGATGAAATAACTCTTCCACGCCTGAAAAGCAAAAAAACATGCTTTTTCTGGAAAAAGCGAGATGCGGTCGATATTTTTCATCGCAATCGCCGAAAAAATAAAATGATAAGCAATCACCGCTCCGGTCATTCCCGCAGCTCCGGACAGAACCGCCCTGCGGAAAACAATGGCGCCAAGCCATTCACAGGCTATCCTGAACAATTGGATTCCAACGGCGCTCCACGTTAAACCGGCTGCTGCGATGAGCCAGTTGATCGGCATTGCGGGTTTGAGTTTCGAAAATACCATGGTCGTGTTCTCTTTGGATTTAATTCTCGTTTTTATAGAACAGCCACGTTGCTCAGGCAAGAAAGAAAAATGGCCGACCTGTACAATTATCGAATTTTGAAACAAAATTGTCGTGAAAGTCAAAACACCAATTGTTTTTTGAACGCGGGCAGTGTATCAGAAATCATCCCATAATCGCATAAAAGATAATACCCGGAGATGCAGGCGCGATGATATCGCAGGAGATGTTTTTCGATCTGTTTGGCGTCCATGTTCGACAACTGGCGGGCGTGAATGGCGTTACGGACGACGATGCGGAACGGATCATTCAAATCTTTGCCGAGGCCATGAAAAACCCTTATATGGATGAACGCCATATTTATCAAAGGCTGATTGAGAACAGGGATGTCGTTGTATGAAGATATCCCAACTCAAAGTCGAGCATATCGGCTGCTATTCGGGATCATCGTTTCAATTTTCCGATCTGACTGTGATCTACGGAGAAAACCGGGCAGGCAAATCCACGCTGATTTATGCATTGTATTACGCTCTGTACGGAAAACATCTCAACACCACGCTGAGTGTACCCGATCTGTGCCAGAAGGGCGAAAAAATCGGTGCAGCCACGCTCCATTTTTCCCATGAACAGACAAATTGCCAGTTATGGCGATCCACTCTGGGAACGGTGGCGCTTTCCATTCTTTCCGAAGACGGAACCCAGTGGAAATCCCTTGTTCAGGATACGTCCGAATCCTTGAAGCCTTTTGTGCCCATCCCTGCCGATATCGCATCATTGACTTCCTTTTTCAGGGAAGGCGAGCTGATCTATTTTTTAAAAGACATTCCCCGCTATAACAAGACGCTGCTGCAACAACTTCTGGAGATGGACGATATTTTCATTCTGCAGAGCCGACTCAAAAAAACAACCGGCATTGCAAAAGAAAAACGAAAAGATATCCAGGTGGATCAGTCTTCGCTGAAGCTACCTTCTCTTAATCCGGCTACGGCACAGAAAGAGACGGAGGAACTGAAAACGGAGATTGGCAGAATCGATGCTGAAATCAAAAACCTGATGGCGGCATCGGGCGGTGCTGCAGATCCCCGGCTGCTGAACATGCTTCAACGCACCATCGATGAAAAAAAAACCGAGATCGCCTCCATCGAAAAGGCCCGTGCCGAGTTGCCGGAGCAGGATATTCTGGTACGAAAAAAAGAAGAGATCGAAAAGAGCATTTCCGAAAGTACCGTCGTGTATTCGAACCCGGATGAGCTTCAGCGTCAACTGGGAAGCTATGACCAGCAGATTCAGGCGCTGAAATCAGATATCCAGCGTCTGTCGGATATGGAAAAACAGCCGAGTTGTCATGCTTGCGGGCAGGCGTTGTCGCCAGATCACTTTACGCGATTGATTTCCGAGAGAAGAACCCGGTGTGCGGAAATCGAGAACAACCGCAAGCGGGTGGCATCTGAGCTGCTGACAGTTCAGTCGACGCTTCAGGATCAGAAAGCCAGCAAGATTGCGATGGGAACCATTCAGCGGCAGCTTGCCGAAATACAGCACTGGAACGGCAAGGTTAAGAAACTGAACGATCAGCTCAGCGAAGCGGCCGGCGAGTATGAAAAAGCTAAAGGAACGGCGGACGATATGGAAATCGAAACAGGCAGTCGCCATATCCTGGAGCTTCAGTCGCAGCATGCGGAGTTGCAGAAACGATTGATCGGCCTGAATATCGAGATCCAACATGTCGAGCAGCGGAAGACAGATTTGGAAAAATACAAGGAAAAAATCCGCGAGGCAGATCATCTTGTCCTCCTGTGTGAAATTGCCTGCCAGGCGATGGATCGTGCTGTGGCCGCTCTTAATCAAAATCTCATGGAAAAGGTCCGGGAAAGCCTGCAGGAATGGGCCGGGCATTTTCAATATCTGGATCGGTTCGATATCGAGATGACACCCAAAGAACTCAGTCCCATCATTCAGGCCAAGGGCTTTACCTACAAGCTGAACCAGATGAGCAAAAGCGAGCGCATTTTTCTCTATCTGATGTTAAAGCTTGCCATCGGCGATGCCATGGGGCATTTAGGGGTATTTATCTTGGATGACCCGGCCGATGGTCTGGATTTCAAACGTCAGCAGGTGCTGGCTCACCTGCTTCAGGAAGTCAGCGGCAGACGGCAGGTGATTGTCAGTACCAACGATGACCGGTTTGCAGACATATTTCCGACATCGTCGCGTATCAATCTTTGAGATATTTTTGGTGGACAAGAGTAAGCGACCCCTGACTGTCGCCTAACGGCTGATAACTATTTTGAATAATCGTGCATCGGGGGGTTTCAACAACTGAATGGCTGTTCGCGAAAAGAAAAAAGCAATCCGCATGTTTTCGAAACGCACGTTCATGCCGATCATGTCATCGGCAATGCCGTGCTTGTTTTGAAAAGCAGATGGAAGCAGAGTAGACTTTCAGTCGCAAGGCAGCAGGGAGGAGATAATACCGCGTAGTGTCAGTTATGATGGTAACTATATAATTTTCCATAAGTTAATTGTGATCTGAAATTTCGTCTGATTTCGTGCTATGGAGACGGCGACTACAAATATGGAGTACCCGCATGAATCGACCCATCCATCCGCAATACGCCATCCGTCCCATTGTGCCGGAACCGGTTTTCACCGACCGGAAGGAGCATCTGGACTATCTGGTTCAGGCCGCGCTGAAAGCGGTTGACCGGCGCACCATGTCCATCGTGCTGCTGGGTCAGCGTCGCATGGGAAAGACCGAAATATTCAAGCGGGCGGTGAACCGGCTGTTTTTCGATCAGGAACATTATGCCGATATACACCAGTCTGTTGTGCCGGTCTATTACAGCTTTCAGGATACCATACCGGACAGATGGGATTTCAGCATCGAATACA
>CAJBLH010000018.1 GCA_903953895.1 uncultured Desulfobacteraceae bacterium
CGTGAAAAAGGGCTCCAAGGCATTATACATTCTGGTTCCGTATCTGGTGAAGAAAAGTGAGAATGACGGTGAAGACAATCAATCCCGGTTGATAGGCTTTGGTGTGTGCCCAGTGTTTAGAATTGAGGATACAGACGGGGAGCCGCTGGAATACCAGAGCATGCAGTTGCCAGAATTCCCGCTGATGGACAGGGCACGGGAGTGGGGCATCTCTGTCAAAGCCATTCCCGGCAATTATCGCTATTACGGGTTCTACGCCCCAGGTCGGAAGGAAATTGCACTAGCGACAAGCCAGGAGACCGTCTTTTTCCACGAACTGGCTCACGCAGGGCATCATATCGTAAAGGGGAAGCTTCAACCAGGGCAGGACCCGCTGCAAGAAATTGTGGCTGAACTCTCGGCGTGTGCTCTGGCGCAGATGGTAGGCAAATCTCTTGTCGATACGACAGGCTCGAATTTCCAGTACATCAAACAATATGCTGAACAGTTGAAAATGGATGTTCATTCTGCTTGCCTGAAAGTCCTGTCCGACACGGAAAAAGTTCTCAATCTGATTATTTACAACAACATTCAAGGAGAAGTGTATACAAATAACAAAAATGTAGCATAGGGCGAATTGTACGGTCGTATGTGAGTATTTCTGACTGAATCAATACAAGTCTACTATCAATAGACATGAAAGGCGTCTCATTGGGCTTCTACGGTCCTTTGGACGCCTTTGTCGTTGGAGGGAAATATGACTTATCTCGTCGTGTGTGCCTGGTGTTTGAAAATAATGGATGAGAAGGAATGTCCCGACGCACAACCAATGGACAAACCCATCTCACACAGCATTTGCCCTGAATGTCTGGAGAGAGAAATAGCACAAATCAATTCTATTTCCATAAACGAAACCCACATCGGATGAATTAAAAATATTCTATCTGAAAGCCCTGTCATCGAAAGGTGATGGGGCTTTTTTTATTTCGGAGGAGGCACTTATGAAATCCATCGGTATAATTGGAGCACGGAAATACAAGAATAGGCAATCGGTCATCGAACTGGTGCAGTCGCTTCCCAAGGATTCCATCATCATCACCAGTTCTTGTAAGGGCGTTTGCACCTGGGCAAGTGAAGCTGCTATTTCGGTGGGGCTTCAAGTCCGCATCTTTTCCCCCGATTTGACGGGTATCAGGAGCCGTGGGGAAATGGTGGAGCGCTATTACCATCGGAACCGACAGTTGATCTCTGCCTGTCAGATGGTTCACGCCTTTATCAGCCAGGAGGCAGGTTTGACTGGCGGCACCAGATATGAAGTTCTTTACGCCAAGCGCCTGAACAAGGAAATATTCCTTCACTGGGAAAACGAGAAAGTTCAGCGGAACTTTCAGCCACACTTGCCTTTACACGATACGGAAAATGACTTTTCAGCCGGCTGGATGACCTTCTTTTCGGAGGCGTTGGCTTAAAGCAACCACAAGGAGGCTTCACATGAGCAATGATTTCTTTGATGATTTTAACGGTACCGATTGGCAGGATTGGATGATGATTGGTACCATTTCTGAAGATATCGCCAATGAAGAACTGGAAATAGAGAAAGCACGCAGAGACACCCTCGGGGAGGATTATTTAGAGCCTGAAGACCCTGCCGCAG
>CAJBLH010000019.1 GCA_903953895.1 uncultured Desulfobacteraceae bacterium
AACATTCTGCACGGAAGGCCCGGTGGATCCGGCACGCAATTATTTCGTCAGCCGAAAATCGCTGTTGAAGCAGGGGCTGGCGAAAGTCGATGACTGGCGGTATTTCACGCTGTTTGCCCCGCGGCAGAGCGGAAAGAGTACATATTTTAAATTGCTGTGTTCCGAAATTCTCTGCGAAAAACCGGAGTGGCTGCCGGTCTGGATTTCTTTCGAACATTATCACAAACCCAGTTTGCAGGAATTTATACGCTACTTTCAAAAACAATTGGTGGTGGAAACCGACAGCGCGGTTGCCATATCCGAAAACTTGCTGGAGTTGCCGGATTTTTTTGAAAGGCTCTACCATGAGAGGAACCGGGATGTGGTTTTGATCATCGATGAGGTGGAGGGCCTGCAATCCCCGGATGTATTGAATGCGTTCCTGCACACGGTTCGCGCCGTTTACCATAAGCGGGACCGGTATCATCTTCGCAGCGTGATTCTGGTGGGAGTGTCTAACATCACAGGGATCCTGCAGGATACGGCCAGCCCGTTCAATATCGCCGACCAGATAGACATCCCCTATTTCACCTTCGAAGAGACGGCAGACCTGCTGGCGCAGCACACGCGGGAGACCGGCCAGGTGTTTTCGCCGGAAGTGATTCAGGGGATTTACGACAACACGGCGGGCCAGCCGGGTCTGGTGAATGCCCTGGCGCGGGACCTGGTGGAGAAGCGCTGTCCGGACATTGCGGAGATCGGCCTGGAGCCGTTTTATAAAACCCTGGATGCCTTCATGCGGGTGTATGTGAATAAGAACATCTCCAATGTGGTGAACAAGGCCCGGCAGTATCCGGAAATCATGAAACAAATTCTCTTCGATGGGCTGGTGACTTATACAGCGGATGATCCGGCCCTGTCCTTTTTGCAGGTGAACGGTGTGATCGATGATTGCGAGGGCGTGTGCGCCATTCCGGTGCCCATTTACAAGAAGCGTCTGTATCAGGCGTTCAAGCCGCTGATGAACGGAAACGGCGAGATGCGCCACTTCAAGGATCCGTTCGTGGATGAGGCCGTGTTTCTGGATGATTCCGGACATCTGGATATGCGCCGCCTGTTGGACAGATATGCATTGTACATTTCCGAACGGGGCCAGGTGATTTTTTCCGGAGAGAAATACCGGGAGGGGATATACCATTACAATCTGGATGCATTTCTGGCCTCATACGCGGGTGTTTTTGGGGGGAGCGTTTTTCCGGAAGTACCGGAAGGCGGGGGCCGGGTGGATTTGCTGGTGCTGCAGGGGCGGAGTCGCTGGATCGTTGAAGTGAAGCGATTTTTGAATTTGCGGAATCTGGAGCAGGGCAAGCGCCAGGTGGCGGCGTATGTTCGGCGCACGGGCCAGGAAGAGGGCTATCTGGTGGTGTTTTCCGATGTGCATCCGGAAGGCAGCCGGGGTAAGGAGCTGGTGGATGGGGTTTGGGTGCAGTGGTGGATATTGCCGGTGAATGTAACCCCACCATCTCGGTGTTGAAGGCCGCTCACGGCCTTGATCATTGTTTCGGCCGATTGGGGTCTTTAGTTGAAACTCGATCGATTTCTTCTGTAAACCCGCTGCAAGAAAAAAACCAAATACGCAGCGTCGATAATTCATCTCCGATATCCGCTGCGACCCATTGCGTTTTTTGCAATAAAATATCGATATCATGCGGTCCCACCTTGCGGTCTGTCCACCATTTACTTTCGGCTATCCAGACTTCCGAACCGGCTGCGGCATAGACATCGATTTCCATATCTGCAGAACTGCCCAATCGGACGCGATGTCGAACATATGAAAAGTGCCAGGGAACGGGGATGTCTTCATCACTGTGAAAATATTTTCCGGGCAGAGTTTTATTCTGGGAGTTCCACAGAATCTGAGCCAGATATATCTCGGCCACATATTCGGCATGATCCGCCATTCTGCGCTGGATATTCTGATATTTTCGGATCAGCGTATTCTGAACATCCCGGATCACCTCGATGGACACATCCTTGCCTTCTTTTTCCAGAATCTGCCGGCGGATGCGATCCAGATCGATTTTATCGCCTTCTTCCAGGGCCGACAGATACAGCACCCATTTGGTGATGTGGTATTCGTTGATCCGGGCGATCCACCGGCTGACCTGGTCACTCAGCTCTCCCCAGATAAAGCCGGACGACAGATCCACCGCCAGAATTTCATTCAGCACGATTTCATCGGTAATGGGCTTGCTCAACTCTCTGGATTGCTGGATGACCGCAGTGATGTAATACGGGTTGCCGCCGCACCGCTCGGATACAACCGGCGCCATGGTTTCTGATATCTGCGGCAGACGGGTGTTCTGGAATTCATCCAGAAACATCACGATGGTGGCCTCGTGCCGGTCCGAAATTCGTCGGGGCAGATACAGCGCCGCCTTCTCCGGCAGCGTCACATCCTTTTTCAAGAACCCTTCATAATAATTCAGCGCCACCCCCAGCTCCGGGAAATGACCGAGATGATTTTTCAAAAATCGCAGCAGGTTTTCCCGGGTCACTTCTTTGTCCGACAAAAA